>JAOADU010000071.1 GCA_026417155.1 Bacteroidales bacterium
AGATGTGTATAAGAGACAGATGAAGATAAACGAAGTTTATTTAGCGTTTAATAGTGATGATAGTACTAATTTTTGGGACTGTAGAGCTGACTTCGTTGAGAAAATTAATGCAATAGCAGCTTCAAATACTTCAATTCAAATTAAAACGCCTTTCATCAATTTGTCAAAAAAAGAAATCGTAAAATTAGCCCGACAATTAAATGTTGATTTGAATAACACAATCACTTGTTATCAGCCCAACAAAGAAATTGAATTTGGTGTTTGTTTTAGTTGTTTAATAAAAAATAATACAGTAAAAGGTGATAATATGGATTAAAATAGAAGCACTACCACCAACACGGGTTTTGCGTCAGGCAGGCAGACGTCCAAACTTGGAGCTGAGAATTTGTATCAAACATTTGTGTTTTGTTGACAGTTTTGTGCTCCGAAATTCACTACTACGCCTATAGATATAAATAGATATAACCTTAGCAACAAGCCTTTAACGAAAAAATTGACACTCTCTTAAAAAAGAAATTGGAATTAAATAACTTTATTCCTACTCAAACATAAACGTACCAAACTTTACACTGCGGCCATCTTGTCCGTATGTAACATAACGCTTACCAATGCTCGAAACAAGGCGAGGAATAATTACATAGCGTTCATCCTGATCTTTAAACATGGTATATTTTTCCCAGCTTCCATCGGGATAAATTGAAACCAATGTTGCCAAGCCTTTTGGTGTAAGCACAGGATTATTTTTAAGTTGTTTTGTCTTTAGCGGCACTTTATTATTTAAGTTTGCTTTGTTGTCGTTAAAGACAATTTTTATTTTATTGGCATCGGAAAATGCTTTATATGAATGATAAAACCCTTTGTCGTCGGGGCTATATTGATTCTTTGCAATACGAATATTCCATGCCAAAACACCTTCTTTATTGACACCAAAGACGATTAAATCATTGAAATAGTAATGATCGACATGCGTTACTTTCTTTGTTGCAGGATCGACAATATCGTCGCCACGGACATATTCCTGTTCGGCAATTACTGCAAAACCACCATTATCGAAAAACAACAAATCTTTTAAGATATAATTGTAATACTGTTCGGGCAAAGTTCCATTACGTTCTTGAGCACATTCGGCAATAAATTCTTTAGTAAAAACTCTTGTATATTTTTTCGGATCAAGTGTTTCTACTTTTTGAGTTCTTGGATTGATTTTCATATAATAAGCGCCCATAAATTCATTTGCTGCCTTTACGGTTTTATTGGCAAAAAAGCCTGCGACAATAACGTTTTCTTCATTGTCAAGACCAAAAATTGCGTTTGCAGGCACGTATTTATCGGCTTTTACATCGAAGGTTGCAAATTCCTTGCGTTTGGGATTGTATGCTAATATTTTGTACTCATATTTCTCTATTACGGGGGCATTCGATGTAGCAGGTTTCTTCTTCCCTGCTTCGAGGCATTTGACTAAAAAATATAAATACCCGCTTTTGCCAACCGAATACTGAATAATGTCAAAAGTACGACCTACCAACGGAAAGTTTAAAGAAACATTTAATTCTTCGGCTAAATCGGAGTTAAATATTTTTACATTAATGGCTTCATTATTGTACGAAGCAAATGTGTTATGATATAGCAAAACTATCTTGTTGTTTATTAAATTAATTTTAAAACCATCTTTGGGAGCATTTGTCAGAGGTATGCTTCCAATATCTTTCGGTTTATTTTTTAATGTACCATCGTTATTCAAATATTGAATGTATAAAATTTTCTGACTGCTCACATTGGCTTGTGTAAGTAATATAAGTTTTTGATTGATGTAATACATATTGGCAAAATGTGTTTGAATACCATTTACGCTGGGCATTATCACCTGATTTGTCGATTCTATTGTGTTCGATGTCGAAGATATGTAATCAATGTATGTATAATCGGTAAGTATTTCGGTTACTGAATTTGACTTTAGCAAGTAATATCCATCTTTATCGTAACCTAAAAACTTATGATACCACATATTTTTCTCTAAAGTAAAGTTTGAACCCCAATCCATTTCAACAGATTGAGCAAAAGCCAAAGAACTCAACAAAAACACAAAATTCAGAATTAACAAACGTTTCATGACTTTTTAATTTTTAAGTTTTACAAAGATATATTTTTAATTACAATTTTCCTACTTTTTGAACAATTTATTTGCCAATTGTCCGCATGCTGCTGCTATATCTTGTCCCCTACTTTTGCGAATTCTAACATTAACATGTCGCTTTCTTAAAAATTCGTAAAAAGCTAATATTTTTTCTTCTGACGATGGTTGATAAGGTAGTGCATCGACTGCATTGTATGGAATTAAATTAATTTTTGATTTCAAATGGCTGGTAATTCGCAATAATTCTTTCGCATCGGTCAATGTATCATTAAATTCTTTCAGCATTAAATATTCAAATGTAACCTCTTGGTTTGTTTTTGTTACATAATGTTTTAATGAGTTTAAAACATCATTCAGCAGATATTTTTTAGCCAACGGAATAAGTTGTTCTCTTTTTTCCTGAAACGGTGCATGCAACGAAATCGCTAATTGTACTCCAACGTTATCATCGGCAAACTGAATAATTTTATCAGGAATTCCAACCGTTGAAAGTGTTATTCGCTGTTTCGACCAATTCATTCCTTCAGATGAAGTTATATTTTTTAAGGCTCTTATCGTAAAGTCATAATTAAGAAAAGGTTCGCCCATGCCCATTACAACAATATTTGTAAGCGTTTTTTGAAAATAAGTTAAGGAAATTTTATTGAGCCACACAACCTGATCTACTATCTCTCCAACATTAAGATTTCGTAAAAATCCCATATTGCCTGTTGCACAAAACTTACATCGTACAGGACAACCTACTTGTGTAGATATACATGCCGTATTACGTTCGCTTGACGGAATAATTACACCTTCAACAAAACAATCATCGTATAATTGAAAAGCAGCTTTTATAGTTCCATCTGACGATTGTTGAATGGTACTTACATTTATTATATCCCAAGTAATTTGCTCAGTTATTTGATTCAATGCAGATTTGGGCAAATTTGTAATTTCAGTTAATGATTGTATATTTTTTTTCCAAAACCAATGAAACAATTGTTTTGCCCTAAACGGAGGTTGATTATATTGTGCAAGCCATTGCTGAAGATCAATAAGAGAATAGTTGCGAATTATTGGCTTGTTCATGCCTATTTTATCTTAAATACCCGCCAACAACACAAGGCTTTTTAAACGATTTGGTAGTCCCATTAAGGTGAAATACTTCGATATAAACTATATACATGCCTATTTCGGCTTTAGTTTTTGCATCGCTTAATCCGTCCCATGTAAAATACCCTTCAATACCACAAAGCTCATTACGCACTAATTTGCGAATTAAACGACCTTTTGAATCAAAAATTTGAGCGTTGGCAACATAGCCCGCTTCTGGGAATTTGTATCTAATGTATAAAATATCATCCTTTCCATCTAAATCGGGGCTAAATATTTCTGGTTCTACTGTAATCTCACCATCAAAATTTTGAAACATAGAAAACTGAGAATTTTGATAGGTTGGTGTACCAAAGCCAACATTTTGCGAAGCCGAATGCCACGATTTTGGTTCTTGCGTTGGCAACGACGGATGAATACGCTCGAGAGCAACTCCCTTAAATGAATTTAATAACTGAAAATGCATGCTTTCGGAGAATTGAAAATCATCTATCACTTGCAACGAGTTGTTGACAAACGTTAATCGATCGCCTGTTGATTTTAAAGCAGGAAAGTCGGACATTTCTAAAACTTTTTTAGGATACGGTGTTGTATAAAATTGCATAACTTTACTTAACGACTTGGTAATAACAACATAATCATTGGGAAATAAATAAAAACCTTCGTTTGTTAATGGTTTAATCACAGAAATTTGTTGCAACGAATCCAGCGTAACAAGTTTTAAATCTTTTAAATTAAATATTTTTGATGTTTTATTGTAAAGTTCAACATAATCGGTTCCACCCGTAGGCTCGTAAAACAAAACTTCATTTATTACAATGTCGCCTGGCAGAATTGGGCTTCCTATGCCAAACTGCACAGTTATGTTTTGTTGGGTTATGTTGCCAACACAATCAGAAATACCTTGCAATATCGTTAAAGTATATATCGTATCGGGCAAAAATTGCACTCCGCTAAATGTTAATAACACTTTCTTTTGCGATAAATCAATAAATGATACCGATGTTGGGTTTCCAATACCATGCGATACAATATAATTTTGAGGTTGTAATGAGCTTGTTAAAACTGTTTCGTTAAATGTAACAATCAAAGAATCATTATTCCACAAAACAGCTCGCAATACATCGGGTTTATAAGTATCGCTATTTGAGCTATTAACAGAATTAATGGCACCTGGGGTCCCTCCTTTTGCATCTTTTGATGCAGTCCAGTTTGTTTCGGAGCCACAAGGATTATTCGGATCTATTTGTTCTAAGCTCCACCCTCCATCGTCTTTACTTGTATTTTTATACCATTTGTCAGAATATTCTACAAAATGAATTATTTTGCCATCTTTATATTTTAGTTGTAAAAATGCTCCACTGTTAGTTAATACTGATGTGCTGGAAAACACAGGTAATACAGCACCGTACTGTTGCAAAGAACTTACTGCCGAAGCATGAGCGAGCAAAACATATTTTCCCGATTGCAACTTGAAGCTGGGTAATGGAATGGTTGTGTTATTTATTTTAAATATCCAGTTTTTTAATTCAAGATCATACGCCGAACGATTGTATAGTTCAACATACTCAAATTCTGGCAATTGTACCTTGGGTGTTGGATCTGCCATAATTTCATTAATAACAACATCAAACATTGCAGGATAATACCACATGAAATTGGCTGCTAAGGGCTGAGGAATAGGATTGTTCGCTAAATCAGTGAGATTGAAAAAAGCAATGGTATATTCTTGTCCCGAAGTAAAAGGAGTAGAAAACGTCAAATGTATTAAGGCTGCGTTTAAGTTGTCTCTAACAGCTGTTACAGGTGTTCCTATGTTATTATTTACAACGTAATTGCTAGTATTTTGTGCAGTTTGTAACGATATACCTTCAGAAAACAATAAATCAATGTGCAATGAATCTACTACCAACACATCTACTAATGTGGGTTTAATGGTATCAATTTGAACAGGTCCTGTGTAAAATTCATCGAAAAAGAATTTACTTTTAGCATACGAAGTTGAAAATTTGCATATAACACCTGTAAAAACAATACTATCAATAAATGCATTATGATTTATTGTGTTTTCGAGAACAAACGCCGAACCACCCACATAATCGGCATAAATTCGCCAATTGGCTTGTATGTCTCTAATAACCTTAATTCTTACTTGCGGATTATTGGCTACATATCCCAATTGTCCTGTTGCCAATAATGTGCTCGTTGTGCTGTCTTGATAGAAAAATTTTATAGCATCGTTCGAACCATCTTCTCCAATTAAAATATAATAACCTTTAAGTGGTTTGGTAAGATCGGAATTGTTGCTTAGTAAATAATAACGAACATTATTATTGCTCGATGGGCTAATCTTTAAGTTTATCCACGCCTGCCATTCCGTACTATCATTATTAATTTTCACGGGAGTTGTTAAATATGCATAATTAACACTACCCGATGCTACAGTATTTAATTCGAGTTGATTGTTTGTGTTAATGATAAAATCGCCAGTGCTTCCTGTCCATGTTGGGTTCTGATTAAAATTGCCATCTGTAAAATCATCATAAAGCGTTGAAGGTGGAATTATACTATATATGTACTGACTCAACGATGTTTGAAGTATATTTGCTTCATCTTTAACCGATAATTGTATAATTCCGTCAACATTATATATTAAATCGTTCCAACTAACAACTCCATTTACGACGGGTTTAATAAGCCCAGCATTCGAAGATATTTGTCCCGAACCTAATTCAACGTGTACATATAAATTGCCCTGAAACGTTATATCTCTGTTCCCATTTGCATCAATAACTTCTGCCATTAATGAAAAGGGTACTTGTGGAAAAATAATACTTGGTTGTTGAGTTATTCGTATTTTACTAGCAACTGCTTCAATAGTAAATATATTCGAAACTACCGAAGGAAAATTAGTTGAAAAACCTGAACCAGAGACATACGCATCAAACGAAGTACCATCTACGTAGCATTGAATAGCAGTTTGATCAATTAACCCACTGTCTTTTAAATAAATATAAAAATCGAGACTAACTGAGCTGTTATTGGGAATTGTTAACGCTCCATTGTCGAGTTGAAAAGTGATGCTATTTTGATTTACCGTAGTAGTTAAAGCAGGAATTAAATTATTGTTTAGTTTCAAAAAAGCTCCTGCTATGATGTTTTGCCAATTGGAACTTAACGAGTTTTTTACAGATATTACCGATACTTTTGTCGGCAATCCATCAGAAGTTCCATTATCATACAAGTTAAAAGTGAATATTGCTTTAGCTAAACCTGCCGTAGTACGGAGTGATGAAATGGTATCTGCCTGAATTTGCTGAACTGGATTGCCAGCATAACTGTCGTTATCGTTAGTATTAGCTACAGTTACTGTACCCGAAACAGACAAAGTATTATCATTAATTCTCCAAGTGCCAGCGGAACTTTCTGCTTGATAGCCATACCAACGAATATATAATGTTTCGCCTTGATTTATAATAATATTTAGTCCTGTAATTGTTCCGTCTCTTTCAAGATCATCATCGGGAACGTTTACAGTTGCTAAAGTTGTAAACGAAGAAAAATTTGGTGTGTTAGAAATTCTAACTTGATACATCCGAATACCTGTTGACGATCTACGTTCGCCAAAAGCAATTGTATTAATCGTAATTCTATATCCCGTATTGGGTGCTATTGTAATTTGATAATAGTCGGCAGTATCGGGGTTAGTATTAGTAGTCCAACCAGAGCACGAAGCACCACTCGACCCAAACGATAAGGTATTTAGTCCAGTCCCTTTTTTAAATACTCCCGCAATTACATTCTGTGCAACATTTGTTGGATTTCCATCTGCAACCAAAGGCCACGTAGCCAATTGTGCATTAGAATTAAATAAACCAAATAATAGAATTGCTACAATAAAAAACAGTTTCATAACTCTTTTAACTCAAATAATTTGTAAAAATACAACAATTCTTGCAAAAAATGTAAATATGCCATTCTAAAATAGTACCTTCTTTTGCAATAGCTAATTCAAAGTTTTAGGCATGTAATTCATGTATCGCAATATAAAGTTTTTTCTATTGGTTACAAATTTTGAGTTTTTAAGTGGATTATATTTTCTAGGATTGGGTAAGCAAGCAGCAATAGCAGCCGCTTCTGAACGTGTTAGTTTCTTTGCAGGTTTTTTAAAATACTTGCGTGCAGCCATTTCTACACCATAATAACCATCGCCTGTTTCTATAACATTCAAATATACTTCCATGATTCTTTCTTTCGACCAAAATATTTCTATTAGCATGGTAAAATATGCTTCAAATACTTTGCGAACATAGGAACGCGAAGGCCATAAAAATACATTTTTTGCTGTTTGCTGACTTATAGTACTTCCACCTCTAATTTTTTTCCCTTTTTTATTGTATTCGTAGGCTTTTTTCATCGCTTTAAAGTCGAAACCCCAATGATTTAAAAAATTTTGATCTTCACCAGCCACTACAGCCTGAATCATATAAGGTGATATTTCTTCTATTGGTACCCAACGTTTGTGCATAACAGGGAATTTGCCGTCAAATACTTGTTCTGTACTTCGAATTATCATTAACGGAGTAATAAAAACGGGGGCAAAACTATAAACAATTACACTGAAAATACTAGTTGCAAAAAATAGTAAAATTAGCCGTATGAGCCATTTGAATATTTTTTTCATTCATTTTTTTTGCAAAGTTATTCAATTTACAGACATTAAAAGTCTTCCGTTAGTTATATTATTGTTTTTGTTTCGTAATTTTGCTCTTTAAAAAATCATTTGTTTATGATTATAATAACTGGCGCAGCAGGTTTCATTGGTAGTGCACTCGTTGCTAAATTAAATTCTGAAAAATATTACGATATTGCTTTGGTTGATGACTTTTCGAGAGAAGATAAAAATAAAAATCTCGACAACAAAAAATTTTCATTTAAAGTACATCGCGATATTTTTCCCGAATGGTTAAAACTAAATCATCGTTGGGTAGAGTTCATCTTTCATATTGGTGCCAGAACTAATACGGCTGAATTTAATGAACAAGTATTCGAAACTCTAAATATAAACTACTCAAAACAATTGTGGAATTTATCAGTAGAATATGGAATTCCTTTCATATATGCATCGTCTGCTGCGACTTATGGTTCGGGCGAAAATGGCTATTCCGACGATGAAGCACAAATAAAATATTTACAGCCATTAAATCCTTATGGTTGGTCGAAACAAAAATTCGATATGTGGGTTTTAGAACAAAAGAATAAACCCTACTTTTGGGCGGGCTTTAAGTTTTTCAATGTTTATGGACCTAATGAATATCACAAAGGACGAATGGCATCGGTGGTTTTTCACGCTTTTCATCAAATTCAAAATGAAAAAAAAATAAAATTATTCAAATCGTACAAAGAACATTATGGCCATGGAGAACAAAAACGCGATTTTATATATGTAAAAGATGTTTGCGATGTGCTTTATTTTTTTATGCACCACAGAAAAAATTCGGGTATATATAACTTAGGTACAGGCACTGCCCGAACTTTCAACGACTTAGCTCATGCTGTGTTTTCTTCTCTTTCTTTGCCTACAAATATTGAATATATAGACATGCCCCAAGATATAAAAAACAATTATCAATATTTTACCCAGGCAGACATGAACAAATTAAAATCAATAGGATACCATAAAGAATTTACTACGCTCGAAAATGGAGTAAATGATTATGTACAAAACTATTTGCTAAAAGGTTTATTTTTATGATTCTAAAACAACTACGGTGGAAAAAAGTATTTTCTTTCACCTTTGGTACATTAGTCTTTCTTTTTATAGTGTTGCTATTTATTAAAAACAGCATATTTCAATATATTGTCAGAACCAAAGTAGAAGAATTTAATAAAGAACACATAAGTCAAATACACGTTGAAGATTTTATTTTAAAAGGGTTTAATACTGTATCATTCAAAAATTTTACTATCATTCAGAATAGCGATACCACGATAAATATTGATACTATATCCATACATTTCAGTTTTTGGAAAGCATTGATTGGCGATATTAGCATTAAAAAAATATATGCAAATAATTTATTGTTTAATTTTACTTTTAGCGATACAAGCGATTCATTTTCTTTATTGCTTCGAAAAAAACACATAGAATTCAACGATACGATTCAACAACCAGACGAACCAAATATAAAGAAAAAAGCCCATTTTTTATTTCATATGCTTTTTAATCTACTGCCCGAAGAAGGTAATATATTAAACACTTTTATTTGCATTACTCGCCAAAACAACAATAAGATAAACATTCAGATACCTTTTATTGCCATTAAAAATTATTTATTAAAAACTCCTATTTTCATTAACGACAATAAAAATAAACAAAGCATAAAAGCCGCTTGTGCTATAAATAAAGAAACGCAATTCCTGACAGTAAAATGCATTCAAGAATACAAGAAAAACGAATATTTTCCGGGCTTTTCGGATATTCAATTAAAATTTCATTTCGATACAGCTTTCTTTAATATTAAGTGCACCACCATCAATGATATTTTAAGTTTAACGGGACAAGGAAATTTAACTAACTTTGTTCTTCACCAACCTTCATTGTCCACATCGGAAGTTGTATTTAATACAATTTCATCAAATTTTAAAATTTATATAGATAACCATTTTGCACTACTCGATAGTTCTACCTCTATATCATTAGGCTTATTAAATTTTCATCCTTATATCAAATATACTACATCTCCCGAAAAAGAAATAGAAATAAAAATTAATGAGCCCGCAATTGATGCCCAAAACTTTTTTTCTTCGTTGCCCGAAGGTTTGTTTCCCAATACCAACAATATTAAAGCTAAGGGAACATTAAGCTATAAGTTACATTTTCAGTTAAATTTTAATCGTATAGATTCATTGGTTCTTATTTCTGAATTACAACCACATAAGTTTAAAATTATTTCTTACGGAAAGTTAAATCTTGCACAAATTGATTCGGATTTTATTCATACTGTTTACGAAAAAGGAGAACCTGTTGAAACAATTTTCATCAGCTATTCCAATCCGAATTATATTCCATTGTCTCGCATATCGCCTTATTTACGCAATGCCTTGCTTTGCACCGAAGATGGAGGATTTTATTGGCATCGCGGATTTTTACCCGATGCATTTCGAGAAGCCATGATTGAAAACATCAAAAGAAAACGCTTTGCACGTGGTGGAAGCACTATCACAATGCAGTTAGTAAAAAATTTGTATCTAAATCGCTACAAAGTAATATCGCGAAAACTCGAAGAAATGCTTATTGTTTGGCTTATCGAAAACCTGAGATTAGCATCAAAAGATAGGTTATTTGAAATTTATTTAAATATTATAGAATTTGGTCCGGGAATATATGGTATTGCCAAAGGAACATCGTTTTATTTTAACAAATTGCCTCATGAGCTTACATTGCCCGAAGCTATTTTTTTAGCCTCTATCGTACCTAAACCGAAACGTTTTGCAGCTTCATTCGATTCTACCGGCACATTAAAGCCCGATGTTCAAGATTTTATGAACTTTGTTGCAAAAAAAATGTACGAAAAACAAATGATCAGCGAACAAGAATGGAACCAATTTGAACCACATATAACATTAAAAGGTAAAGCTAAAGATTTCATAAGCTCACCAAGCAATAATTAGCTAATAGCTTTTTTCTAACCGTAACAATAGTCTCAAATTTACTGTAAATGCATTTTCTAATCTTCTTCCTGTTCCAGAGGGATTAATAATATATTGAATATCGGGCTGAATGAAAATATATTTTCCTATGTTACGGTAATAATTTAGTTCTACGACGGTTTCTTCTAAATATTTTCTTTTATCTCCTGCGTGAGCAATACCAAGCGAAAACTGACTTGTATTTTCTTTTTTACACAATTCTAATGTTATACCTCCACCAACATAATAATTATGATAATGATGAACATGAAGGCTTTTACTCAATTGTGAAAATAACGATAAATGATATTTCTCATTCTTAAATAAATCTTTGTAAATAATTGAATAAAAACCTTGGTGAGCTTTTAAATCGAGAGAAGAATCTATATCAGATTTTTTTCCACTGTGATAATAACTTCCCATTTTAAAATGAATGTTTTCCCAGTATTTCGCAGCTTCACCAATAACAAAATAACCATCATTAAGTTGAATTGCAGTGCTTAACCTATTGCTTATTTTATGATCAGGAAAACCATCGTAGATGCCAAGTTTTAGAAAGAATTTGTTCTTAAATTCTTTAATAAAATTTGCTCCTAACGTAGTGAGTGGATATACAGATACAGGAGTATTATGAGTAATATGCGACGGAATACCAAACGATGAATTAAGCAAATACTGAGCATTTTCGCACATTACAAATTGTTCGTTCATGTTTAAAATCCCTATTTCACCCTTAAACTTTTTTGATTCAACAAAAAAATAACTTTCAAAAATAAACCACCCCACATCAGCATCAATATTCGACATTACGTGCATATCGCCAATTAACTCCTCCGATGGCGATTTCCCAAAAGAATAACACATCGAACCTTTAAAACCAAACTTTCCATATCGAATATTCGGATCAAATGCTAATAATCCCTTATAAACTGTACCACGTTTAATTCCCCCCGATATGTTATTTACTATATCATTCCACGATTCAAGGGCAAAACCATATTTTAAAGTATCGCCTGCAACTACAACATTAGAAAATAATATCAACCATAAAATAAATTGATATCCTTTCATCGCGAAAAAAAATTTTATGTATGCAAAGAAAATGAATTACATTAGAGAAGCAAATAACGAATTATAGCGAATTATTAATTTCAAATTAACAAATTCTTGTTAATTCGCAATTTTGCTATTTTTTTACAAATATGTAAAGAATGTTATATTTTGTTAATTCTCTCTTAATATAACTTCATCGTATTCTATTTCGAACATAAGCTTATGTTTCGACTCTTCTTGAGCTAAATTAAGAAACAATTGTACCAGCTCTGGATTTGATGTTTGATGAGCAAGCTTAGTGTACAAACGAAAAGCTGCTTTTTCTCTTTTCATGGCTAATATTAAAGCTTCCTGATAAGTCATATCGGGTTTGGGCTCGGTTCGTTCTACATATTCCGAGATATTCAATTCCTTAACTTTTTCTTGCCCTATATTAAAAATTTTTTCTTCTTTTATTTTAGTTAGCTTTGCTTTATGTTTTATTTCTTCTTCAACAAATCGAAGAAATGTTTGTTTCATGTCTTGGCTCAGAGCCTGATGAGATAATTCCTTATAAAAGTCAATAGATTTTTGCTCCATTTCGATAGCAAAATCTAAAACATCGTCGATACTATTAAACTCTTTCATATTGTTTCTGTTTTTTTAATTTTTGTTCAAAATAGTTTTCAAAACGAAAACTGATATTATCGCAACCATCATAGAAATATCTAATATCATTATCGTTTGTTGTATATCTAAATATAGGCTGCGGCAATTGATTTAAACTCGAAAATTGTTGTGTATATTCAAACGATACATCTTTAATTGAATGCAGATGATTGATATTGAATAGTTTTAAAATAGAAAGCAACTGTCCAATGTTGCAAAACTCAAATGGTGGATTCATTGCTCGTTCAAAATTTAATATCTCACGTTGCATATTGGTAAATGAGCCTCCTGTTTCGTATGGTAGTGATGCAGGAAGAATTAAATTTGCCATTTGTGCCGTTTCGGTCATAAAATAATCTTGAACCAAAATAAATGATGCATCGCCAAGCCATTTTTGAATTTTAGCTTTATCTATTGCTGAGCCTATGGGATCTTCACCAAAAATAAACCATTTTTTAATTTGATTCTGTGAAATTTTATTTATTAACGATGTATCATTTAATGCAACTATTTTGTTGAAAGAATCGGTGCCTTCAACAAATCCCAGTGTAAATAATCCTTCGGAATTATTCTTTTCTTTTAGTGCAATAATTCCTGCTCCGTTTTTACCAAGTTTTCCAGTTATTATAGCTAGATGTCTAAGCTCAAGTGATGTATTAGAAGAAATATATTTTTCAGAGAAAATAATAACAGAGTTATGCTTTTCATTATAATCCTTAGCAAAATTTTCGACAGTTTCAGCATTGACACCAGCTTCATCGAGTAATTGCTGATAATTTTCCTTTAAAATATTGTCTTTATATATTCTAAAACTATCACTGGCAAACTGATTAATATACAATTGATTTTGAAGATTATGAGCAATTAAATAATGATTTACTGCCTTTATAAAATGATAATACGAGCGAATTCGTATCGTTTCATTAACCTTATGATTTAAGCGATTATGTTTCTGTGTAGTAATTTGAATAATAGGAATTTGATTATTATACTGATGATTAAATAGTACATAACCAACTACTGGATGATCGTAATTTATTTCAGTCCCAACGATATAAATATGTGAAACCTTGTTCAAGTCATTTATTGGAACCGTGTAAAAACTATTTTCTGCATATCCATTACCTCTACCTAAATAAGCAAAGCTTCCCTTATAGCTGCCATGTACTGCTTTTTCGGATAACTTTCGAATTAGGTACATTTCTTCGTTCGATAGCCTTGCACCAGCAAAAAATGCTATTTCTTGTCCATTACTATTGGATAGTTGTTGATGAATAATGCTAAAAGCTTCTTCAAACGTTACTTCTTTCCACAAACCGTTTTCTTTCCACAATGGTTTTGTAATGCGTTCATTACTGTTAATATAACTATATCCAAATTTAGCTTTTGCACAAATGTTTGTATCCTTATTTACTAGACCATGGCTACCCGTAACTTGCCAAACAAAGCGCTTTTTAACGTGATAATTTATTTCACAACCTACTGAGCAATAATTACAAATGCTTGTAATGCTGTTAGTTTTTACTGGTCCAGGTTTAAATGTAACATTTTCAGATATTGCAGCTGTTGGACAGGTAGAAATGCATAAGCCACAAGATTCACATTCTGTTTCAAGCAGCGAATTGCCCATGCTAGGTGCTACATACGTTTCAAACCCTCTATTTATCAATCCAAGTGCATAAGCTCCAACTACTTCGTTGCATATACGGATACAACGAGCACATAAAATACATTTATTGTTATCTATTTCAATAAATGGATGGTCGAAACGAATGTTGTATTGCTTAAATTCACCTTTAAGATTTTCTTGAGTTGCCTGATAAGTAGTTGCATGTTTTTTAAGTTCACAGGTATAATACTCTACGCATCCGCATTCGAGACAACGCGATGCCTCTTGTTTTGCCACTTCTTCGTTTTCATATCCCAACTCTACTTCATTAAAATTAATACGTTCGTGCTCGGGCAGGGTTGGCATCTCATGCCTTTTCTGAAAAATATATTTTCCTTTATAATCGCTTGGTAACTGTTTCTTAAAATTATCACGCTTACTTATGAACTCATAAGGTTCTGCCTTTATTTCCTGACCGGTTAAAAACTGATGACAGCTTAATGCAGCCCGGCAAGCTTGTGCAATAGCTTCTATAACAGTAGCAGGACCTTTAACGGCATCGCCACAAGCAAAAATATTAGGTATTCCTGTTTGTAATGTAACTGGGTTTACATCTAAATCGCCCCATTTATTCAGAGCTAATTTTCCATTCGTCGAATGTTGATTTATTTCTTCGATAAAAGGTGCTACTGTTTTTTGTCCTATAGCTGCAAGTATATAATCGACCTTTATATCAAAATCGCTTCCTTCAACAGGAACAGGACGACGACGGCCAGATGAGTCTGGCTCGCCCAACTCCATTCGTAAACATGTTATCGATTTTACTTTACCCGATTCATCTTTATTTATTTTTTTGGGAGCAGTTAAAAACATGTATTCTACACCCTCAAGTTTCGATTCGTGTATTTCAATTGGATTAGCAGGCATTTCTTTTTCGGTTCGACGATAAAGCACGTATACCTTATCGGCATGGCAACGAATGGAAGTTCGGCAGCAATCCATAGCAGTATTTCCACCGCCAATAACGGCAACTGTTTTTCCTCTAAAATCGTATCGCTGACCTGTGATCTCCATATTTCTTAAAAATTCTACTCCTCCGAACACATTTTCGGCATCGTCGCCTTCGCAACCAACGGGAGTACTTCCTTGCGATCCTATAGCAAGAATAATAGCATCGTATTTTTCTTTTAATTCATTATAGCTTAAATTTTCGCCTAACTTTTTATTGTAATGAATGTTCGATAATCCTAATTCTAATATTGCATTTACTTCTTTATCAATTATTTCATTGGGCAAACGATATTCAGGAATACCATAGCGGAGCCACCCTCCAGCTTTAGGGTTTGCTTCAAAAATATCGCAATAATGTCCTTCTAATTGCAAGAACCACGCTGCCGATAATCCTCCAGGTCCGGCTCCTATAATCGCGACTTTCTTTCCTGTAGCAGGTTTAGGTTTTGCTACATATCGTTCTTTCGATTCAAGGTCTTTATCACTTGCAAATCGTTTCAAATAATCAATTCCAACACCTGCACCTTCTTCAAGGAGGTTTCTACGACAGGCTACTTCACAAGGTCTTACACATACACGACCACAAATAGCTGGCAAAGGATTTACTTCCTTAATTAATGCAACTGCCTCGCTATATAAACCCTTCTCAATGAGTGATAAATAACCTTGTACATCAACACCAGCAGGACATGTTAGTTTACAAGGAGCGACACAATCGGCATAATGGTTGCTTACTAATAAATCGAGGGCTGTTTTGCGGGCTTGAAATATTTTTTCGTTGTCGGTAATAATTTTCATTCCTTCTGTTATTTTAGTAGAACATGAAGGCTGTAGCCCTCTCATACCTTCTATTTCCACTACACAAACATAACACGAAGTATATGGTTCTAATCTAGGATCATGACAAAGTGTTGGTATATCAATTCCATGCCGTTGTGCCAATTCTAAAACAGATTCGCCTGAATATCCTACTACAGGCTGACCATTTAATATAACGTTTATTTGATTCATAGATAGCAATTTTAAGATAAATTAATAGCTTCAAATTTACATTTGGTATAACAAACACCGCATTTAATACAAATGTTTTGATCAATAAAATGTATTTGTTTTCTTTCGCCAGTTATTGCATTTACAGGGCAATTTTTAGCACAAACAGTACAACCTGTACATTTTTCTTCAATTACGGTATATGTGATTAATTTTTTACAACTTTTTGCTGGACACTTTTTATCGCGAATATGAGCTTCGTATTCATGACGGAAGTATTTTATGGTTGTTAGAACAGGATTAGGAGCAGTTTGACCTAATCCGCACAATGAACTATCTTTTATTTGCTGAGATAAACTTTCTAAAAGTTCTATGTCACCTTCACTTCCCTCACCTTCACAAATTCGTGTAAGGATTTCCAACAGTCGTTTAGTTCCTATTCTACAGAAAGTGCATTTGCCGCACGATTCCTTCTGAGTAAAATCGAGAAAAAATCGGGCAATGTCTACCATACAAGTCGTTTCGTCCATTACAACCATACCTCCAGAGCCCATAATTGCTCCCGTTGAAGTAATTGACTCATAATCAATTGGAATATCCGATAAATAATCGGGAATACATCCTCCCGATGGACCTCCCAATTGTACGGCTTTAAATTTCTTATTCTGTTGTATCCCACCTCCTAATTTAAATATTACATCATTGATAGATATTCCCATTGGAACTTCCACCAACCCACCTCTATTAATTTTTCCAGTTAATGCAAAAACTTTTGTTCCTTTCGATTTTTCCGTACCATATTTATTGTATGATTCTGCACCATTCAATATAATGTACGGAACATTGGCATATGTTTCTACGTTGTTGATGTTAGTAGGTTTTTTCCATAAGCCCGACACAGCAGGGAAAGGCGGTCTTTTCCGTGGCATTCCACGTTTACCTTCTACCGATGCCATTAGCGCTGTCTCTTCGCCACACACAAATGCACCTGCCCCTTCCTTAACATATATGTCAAAATTCCAACCTTGTTTTCCATAAATATTGTTTCCTAAATACCCCTTTTTTCTGGCTTGCTCGATGGCTATATTAAGTCGTTTAATTGCCAACGGATATTCTGCTCTGCAATAAATCACTCCCTCTGTTGCACCGATAGCATATGCAGCAATGGTCATTCCTTCTAATACCGAATGTGGATCGCCTTCCAATAAACTACGATCCATGAATGCGCCGGGGTCTCCCTCATCGGCATTACAAATTACATATTTCTGCTCCGATTTGCTTTGATAAGCAAATTTCCACTTCATCCCAGTAGGGAAACCTCCACCTCCGCGTCCTCTTAAACCGCTGTCTATGATTGTTTGAATTACTTGTTCGGGTTGAATATTTTGATTAATCAATTTTTTAATCGCTTGATACCCTCCGTATTGTTCGTACTCTTCAATATCTTCTGGATTGATAATTCCGCAGTTTCTTAATGCTATTTTTACTTGATTTTTCCAATAACTATCGTCAGGATTTTCGAATAAATCTGTTTTTACAATATATTCTTTTACAGGTTCTTTGCCTTTTATGTGCTTTTCAATAATTTCAGTAATTTTTTGTTCATCAATTTCGCCATATAAATACGAACCGGTATCATCAATAACTTCTACTAATGGTTCGCGATAGCACATTCCTACGCATCCTGTTTTTGTAAGTTCAAACGTAAGTTTTTCATTGTGCTTTATTGCTTCTATTTTTTCATAAACTTTATTGGCTCCTGCAGCAATACCACAGCTTGCAAGTCCAACAAGCACTTTTGTTGGTTTCATATTATTGAATTAATTATTTTCTTTTAACTGAATTTCTTTGATGATATTTACAGCACTTTTGCCTGTAAGTTTACCGTACACTTCATCATCAATCATAATAACTGGAGCTAACGAACAACAACCCAAACAAGCCACCGATTCTACAGTATAAAAACCGTCGGGTGTTGTTTCTCCATCTTTTATTTGTAAGGCTTCTAATATAGATTCAGAAATAACATTTGCACCTTGAACATGGCATGCTGTACCATGACATACTTTAACTATATGTTTACCCACAGGTTTCAGTCGAAACTGTGCATAAAAAGTGGCAACACCGAACAATTCGCTTGTTTTTATTCCGGTATGTTTACTTAAATACATGAAAGCATCTTTAGGAATATATCCATAAATTTGTTGTGTTGCTTGAAGTAATGGAATAGTGCTTCCTTTTTTATTTTTATATTTTTGTATGATTGGGTCGAGTAATGATAAATCTATTTTTTCGTTTTTATTTTCTTCAACTAATTTTGATTCAATACGTTGTATTCTCATAAAAGCATTTATTTTTTTATAAAAATAAAGAAAAAGAGGACACTAGGTCCTCTTTTATTGAAAAATTTAATTATACAATGCCTTGTGCAATCATCGCATCGGCAACTTTAACAAAACCTCCTATATTGGCACCGTCAACATAATTAATAAATCCATCGGGTTTTTTGCCGTATTTTACGCATGTATTATGAATATTAATCATAATTTGATGTAAATGTCTATCCACTTCTTCTCTTGACCACGACATACGTAATGAATTTTGTGTCATTTCTAAGCCACTGGTTGCAACACCGCCAGCATTAGCAGCTTTGCCAGGACCATAAAGTATTTTATGTTCAATGAAAATTTCTACAGCCTCGGGGGTACTTGGCATGTTTGCTCCTTCAGAAACGCAAATACATCCATTCTTTACAAGCATTTCGGCATCTTTACCGTTAATTTCATTTTGAGTGGCGCATGGTAAAGCGATGTCGCATTTAACTTCCCATGGAGTTTTATTTTCATAATATTCACAGCCATATTTTTCGGCATATTCTTTTATCCTTCCACGTTTTACATTCTTGAGCCACATAATGTATTTGAGTTTTTCGTCGTCTATACCTTTGGGATCGTAGATATATCCGTTGGAATCGGAAGCCGTAACTACTTTGCCGCCTAATTGATTAACTTTTTCGATTGCATATTGTGAAACATTTCCTGATCCAGAAACTACAACAGTTTTTCCTTTGAAGCTTTCGCCACGAGTTTTTAACATTTCTTCGGCAAAATATACACAGCCATATCCGGTTGCTTCGGGACGAATTAAAGAGCCACCCCACTCAATTCCTTTACCAGTAAAAACGCCTGTAAATTCATTCATTATACGCTTATACTGACCATACATATAGCCTACTTCGCGACCACCCACACCAATATCGCCAGCTGGAACGTCGGTATTATGTCCAATGTGGCGATACAATTCGGTAGCAAAGCTTTGACAGAAACGCATTACTTCGTTGTCGGATTTACCTTTGGGATCGAAATCGCTGCCGCCTTTTCCACCACCCATAGGTAATGTTGTAAGTGAGTTTTTAAATACCTGTTCAAAAGCTAAAAACTTTAAGATGCTTAAATTTACTGTTGGGTGAAAACGAATACCACCTTTGTAAGGACCAATAGCACTGTTCATTTGAACACGATAACCACGATTGATTTGAATGTCGCCTTTGTCATCAATCCACGGTACTCTGAAAATAATAACACGCTCGGGTTCTACCATTCGCTCTAAAATTTTGTGCTCTTTGTACTTCGGATTTTCTTCAATAAAAGGCATTAACGATTCCACAACTTCACGAACTGCTTGCAAAAATTCAGGTTCGTTTGGATTCTTAGCAATTACTTTTGCCATGAAGGCATCAACTTTTGGATTTGTCATTTTGGTTTCCATAGACACTTTTTTAGTTTTGGTTGAAACAAAATTATATTCTTAATTTTAAAAAATCAACTCAAAAAATGATATTATATAACATAAAAATTGATTTTTTACTAAATAAAATAATTGGTAAATTTCTGAACAAAAAACTACCAAAAATCAAGTATGAACGAAATTTCCAAAATTTTTGACAATGAAGAAAATCTAAATCGCTTATTAAGAGAGAGTAAAGAGCGATTAAAAGAGCTTAATTGTATTAATAAAACTACCGATTTAATTAAACAAGGCTTAAATATTGATGAAACACTTCAAGCTATATGTAATTTGCTTCCACCTGCTTATCAATATCCAGAATATACTGTTTGTTGTATTGAATATGATGGAAAAAAATACATATCCGATTTCTTTATCGAAACTCAATGGCTGCAACAATCCGACTTCGTTACAGCCGAAGGAAAAAAAGGTTCTATAAAAGTATATTATACAAAAGAATTTCCCAGGGAAAGTGATGAAGGACCCTTTTTAGTCGAAGAAAGAAATCTTATCAATAACATAGCTACACTTATATCAAACTATATAAACAGTCAAAAAATTAAAGAAATATTGCACTACGATGAGCCTAAAATTGATCTGACAAATATACAACAATCGGCACAGCTATACTCACGTCAATTATTGCAAAAATTTATTAACAAAGATTATTACGAAAGAGATATTTATCACGATTTAATGCCTTTTAAAGTAAAAGAAATATTACTCATTGCCAATTTATACGATGCCTTTAGCATAGAAAAAGAAGGAAGATTTACAGAACATATTTTGGGCGAATATTACAAACTTAACTTGACATCGTTACCCAGAATTACAGGAGTTTCGAGCGAAGAAGAAGCCCTTTTTTTATTGAAACAAAGGCATTTCGACTTAATAATTATCATGATGGGATCTGATAAAAAGATGCCCTTTTCCTTATGTGAAACCATTAAAGCAAATTATCCTTATATTTCCACATATTTACTTCTAAATAATGATAACGATATTCAATATTTAAAAAAGTATAACTTTTACAAATCTAGTTTCGACAAAGTTTTTGTATGGAATGGCGACTCCAAAATATTTTTCGCCATGGTAAAATTACTAGAAGATAAAGTAAACATAGAAAACGATTCAAAATTAGGAGTAATTCATGCCATTGTTTTAGTTGAAGATTCCCCAAAATATTATAGTCGTTTCTTACCTGCACTTTACAATGCTGTTTTAGAACAAACACAACGACTAATAGAAGAAGTCAATACAGATGAATTATACAAAGTACTTAAACTAAGAGCAAGACCAAAAATTTTACATGCTTGCACATACGAAGAAGCCATGAGCTTGTATGAACGATACAAAGACATTATTATTTGTTTAATTACCGATATCCGTTTCCCAAAAGGCAAGAAAGAAGATCCTACAGCAGGATTTCAGTTAGTTGATTATGTGCAAGCTACAAACCCTACCATGCCCATTTTAATGCAATCGTCCGACGCCGAAAATATGAAAAAAGCTTTCGAACGGGGAGTGATGTTTTTAAATAAATCATCCGATAGTTTAATACAAGACTTAAAAGATTTTATTATCTATCATTTGGGTTTTGGACATTTTGTATTTCGTTCTACCGAAGGTAAACAACTTGCCATTGCACGAAATTTAAAAGAATTTGAAAACCTTTTAAAACAAATACCTGACGAATCACTAACATATCATGCTTTAAAAAATCACTTCTCTCTTTGGATGATGGCACGTGGTGAAATTGAAATTGCTAGAAAAATAAAGCCATACAGAGTACAAGACTTTAAAAGTCCGCAAGAAATAAGAGAGTTTTTATTAAAAATAATACAGAAACACAAAATTGAGAAAGATAAAGGAAAAATTGTTCAATTCGATCCGGACGCATTAACCGAAGAAAGTAACATAGTTACGTTGAGTAGCGGTTCTCTTGGTGGCAAAGGCAGAGGATTAGCATTTGTCAACACACTTATTTATAATTACGACTTTTCCAATGTTATTCCCGGTATTTGTATTCGGACACCAGTTACCAGTATTATCGGAACAGACGAATTTGATTATTTTTTGCATCGCAACAAATTATATTCACTAATACATGAAGAAACCGATTTTAACAACCTCAAAGAACATTTTGTAAAAGGTGAGCTGTCGTATGAACTAATGAAAAAGTTAAAAATATTTATTAAAAAAATTAAAAAGCCATTAGCTGTACGTTCTTCCAGCCTACTCGAAGATTCGCTAAGTCAACCTTTTTCGGGTGTTTTTGAAACTTATTTGCTTCCCAATAATCACCCCGACGAATCGGTACGTTTACAGCAATTAGCAACTGCCATCAAACTAGTATATGCTTCCGTTTTTTCGCCAAATGCACGGCTATATTTCGATGCCATTCAATATAAAGTAGAAGAGGAAAAAATGGCTGTTGTTATTCAGGAAGTAGTTGGTAGAGAATACCATCAATATTATTATCCACATATAAGTGGCACAGCTCAGTCGCACAATTTTTATCCTGTAGGTCACATGAAGCCCGAAGAAGGGTTTGCAGTAATTGCACTTGGCTTAGGACAATACGTTGTAGAAGGAGAAAAAACTTATCGTTTTTCGCCACGTTATCCCAAAATAGACATTATGAGTTTGAACGACATTGTCAACAACTCTCAAACCGAATTTTTTGCAATTAACCTAAAGCAAAATAATCCTAATTTAATGGAAGGCGAAAATGCAAGCTTAGCTCGACTCGACTTATACGAAGCCGAAATGCACGAAACACTTAAACATTTAGCATCGGTTTACAATCCCGAAAACGATACCCTCGAAGCAGGGCTTTCGAAACAAGGTCCACGAGTTGTCAATTTTGCAAATATTCTTAAGTACGAATACATCCCACTAGCTCAAACTATCGAAGTAGTATTAAGTATTGTAAAAGAAGCCATGGGGACACCCGTTGAAATAGAATTTGCTGTTGATTTAGAAAAAAACGAAAAAAATAACCTTCCTTCATTTTATTTGTTACAAATTAAACCCTTGTTAGGTAGCGAAAAAGATTTTCATGTAGATTTTTCGAAATTTTCAAACGAAAAAACTATATTACGATCATCAAAAAGCATGGGAAACGGAAAGATAGAAGGATTACAAGATATTATTTTCGTAATTCCCGAAGCATTCAATAACCTTTATACCGAAGACATGGCTTTAGAAATAGAACAAATAAACCGAGATTTCCTAAAACAAAATAAAAAATACATACTCATAGGTCCGGGACGCTGGGGTACACGCGACAAATTTATTGGAATACCCGTTGTATGGTCGCAAATTTCTGCTGCCAAGGTTATTGTTGAAACGGAATTGCCCAATTTCCCGCTCGATGCTTCGCTAGGTTCTCACTTTTTCCATAATGTAACTGCCATGAATGTTGGGTATTTTTCGGTAAAAATGATGAATGATTTTGACTTTATCAATTGGGAACTTATTCAGCAAGCACATACTGTCAAACAACTACATTTTTTTAAACATGTGCATTTCAACGAACCTGTTAGCGTATATATGGACGGATCAAAACAAAAAGCTATCATTGTTTTAGAAAGTTAACGAATAATTTGCTAATTTCTCAAAAAAAATGTAGGTTTGCAGTCCTAAAAAAATTGTCTCATGGAAGAAAACAATAAAAAAAACACTACTGATAATGAGTTAGAAAACGAATCGATGCTAAGTAAAACTGAACAATTTATTGATAAAAACAAAAAGAGTATTACTTACATCATTGGAGGCCTTATTGTGGTTGTTGCATTATTCTTTATATACAAGAAAAGTTACTTAGCTCCACTCGAAGACGAAGCCCATCAGGAAATGTTTATGGCAGAAAATTACTTTGCTAAAGATTCTTTTAAATTAGCATTAAATGGAGATGGTCAATATCCTGGCTTTCTAACAATTATTGATGAATACAGCTCTACCACTGCTGGGAATTTAGCTAATTATTATGCAGGAATATGTTACTTACGTCTAGGCCAGTTTGAAAAGGCAATTCAATATTTAGAAGAATATTCTACAGACGATGTTTTACTTTATGCTACAAAAAATGGTTCTATTGGAGATGCTTACCTTGAATTAGGTAAAACTGATGAAGCTATCAAATATTATAAAAAAGCTTCGTACGATAAACCCAATCAATTTTCCTCGCCATTTTACTTAATGAAATTAGGCTTTGCATACGAAAAGCTCGAACAATGGGATAAAGCTTTAGAAACATACGAATATATTGAAAAACAATACAATCGTACGAATGAAGGTCGAAAAGTAGAAAAATATATTACACGTGTTAAAATAAAATTAAATAAAGAAGATCTTTAACATATGCCAACCAAATTTAAAAAGCAAGAAAAAGGAGAACTTAATGGTTCTCCTTTTTCATTCGGAATAGTAGTAGCCGAATGGAATCCCGATGTTACAGAAAAATTATTATTTGGTGCCATCGAAACTTTAAAAAAATTAAAAGTTCCCGAAAATCAAATTACCGTAATAAAAGTACCGGGTAGTGTAGAATTAACTAAAGGTGCTCAATGGCTCGCCAATACCATGCAATTCGATGCTATTATTTGTTTAGGTTGCGTAATACAAGGCGAAACTAAACATTTCGATTATGTATGTCAGAGTGTTACTCATGGAATAACAGAGCTTAATTTACAATACGATATCCCTTTCATTTTCGGAGTATTAACTACATTAAATCAACAACAAGCATTAGAAAGAGCTGGTGGCAAACATGGCAATAAAGGCAGCGAATGTGCCGAAACGGCAATTAAAATGGCATACTTAAGGAAAAAAGTTGAAGGAAATACTGCCTTAAAAATGTAAACATTTCTTGTAGCGAGAGCCGGGATTGAACCGGCGACCTCATGATTATGAATCATGCGCTCTAACCAACTGAGCTACCTCGCCATTTGTCTTATTTGATATTTCAATGAACGGTTCTACGCTCAATAGGCTTTTAAAAAGCGACTGCAAAAATAATTTTTTTCCATAAAAAAAACAAATAGCGAAATAAAATTATTACCTAAACTAGCTCAATTCTTACCACAGAATACTTAAACGGAGCAATTTTCGAAATTGGATCCTTTTCGTTTCTTGTTAACGCATTGACTGGCGCTTCATGAAAATGCCAAGGCATGAACACTTCGCCGGGTAAAACTTCATCGCTTATTATGGCTTTTGTAGTTAACTCTCCGCGCGGTGAAACTACTTTAACCTTTGCATGATTTGAAATATTGTATTTTTGAGCATCTTCGGGATGAATTAACACATAAGATTCATTTGCAAAAGTATTTAACACTTCGCTTTTACGCGTCATAGTGGCAGAATGGTATTGATATAATATTCGACCGCTATTCATCACTAATGGAAACTCGACAGACGGTTTTTCGCTTTGTTCCTGATATTCTACAGGATATATTTTTGCTTTGCCCGTCAACGTATTAAACTTTTCCGTATATAGCGTTGATGTGCCCGGATGTTGTTCGTGCCAACATGGCCATTGTATTCCTTGTTTATCGATTCGCTCGTATGAAATACCACTCATAATGGGTGCTACTTGACGAATTTCGTTCCATATCTCTTCTTCATTATTGTAATTTCCAATATTTATACTCATCCGATTAGCAATTTCTACAATAATTTTCCAGTCGGGCCAAATATTTTTATCAGAAACAATAGCTTTACGAAGACGTAATACCCTTCTATCACTATTTACAACTGTACCATCTTTCTCAAATAACGACGTAGCAGGTAAAACAACATGAGCATATGCTGCAGTTTCTGTCATAAAAATATCTTGTACAATTAAAAATTCAAGATTTTGTAATGCCTCAATCGTATGCAGTTGATTGGGATCCGTTACCACAGGATTTTCGCCCATAATATACATCGCTTTAACCTTACGCTCATGTGCCGCGTCCATAATTTCCAAAGTGGTTAATCCTGGATTGGGATCTAATTGTTCGAAAGGCACTTGCCATATATCAGCAACTTTTTTTCTAATCTCTTCATTTGTAACAGGAATATAACCCGGATACATTATAGGACTTGCTCCTACATCTGTTGCTCCTTGTACATTGTTTTGCCCACGGGGTGGATTGACGCCACATCGTTCTCTTCCTATTTGTCCCGTAATTAAACACATATTCAACAAAGCAAATACGTTGTTTGTACCTACTGTTTGTTGGCTCATACCCATTCCCGTTGCAATCATAGCAGTTGGAGCTGTAGCATACATTATGGCAGCTTCTGAAAATAGTTTCTCTGGAACACCCGTAATCTTTTCTACAATATCGGGAGTATATTTCATAACTACTTTTTCCAACTGCTTAAATGTTTCCCAGCCTCCTTCTATTCGTTGCTCAATGAATGATTTATTTATTAAATCATTTTTAATAATTACATACATCATACCGTTCAATAATGCCACATCAGTAGCCAAACGAGGTTGAAGGAAGATATCGGCATATTTTACCAAAGGAGTCCACTTAGGATCGATAACGATTATTTTTTGTCCTTTTTGTTTTCCTCGTTTAATAAATGTTGCCGTAACAGGATGAGTCTCTATGATATTATTGCCAATAACTATTAAACAATCGGTTGTTTCAAAATCTTCAATAGAGTTGCTTCCTGCTCCATCGCCCAATGAGCGAATCATTGCAGCAACAGTTGAAGCATGGCACAAACGGGTACAATAATCTACATTATTATTTCCAAAAGCTATTCGAATAAATTTTTGAAAAATATAGTTGTCTTCGTTTGAACATTTAGCAGAACTATAACCCGCTAAAGCTTTATTACCATATTTTTGTTTTATCTCGGCAAATTTTTGAGCAACAATAGTTAAAGCTTCTTCCCATGTTGTAGGTACTAATTTACCATTTTTGCGTACGAGCGGTTGAGTTAATCTTTCTTTATGGTTAGCATACTGATAACCGAAGCGACCTTTTACACACAAACGTCCATAATTGGGCGATACATCTTCAACTCCATTGATACGCACAATTTTATTATCCTGCACCCACACTTCTATCTGACAACCCACACCACAATAGGGACAAGAAGTAATCACTTTTCGCTGAATTTTATTTACATCAATCACTTCCCTATTAGGTTTTTCTACTATTGCACCGGTAGGACATAATTGAATACACTCGCCACATCCGTCACACTCCGAATCGCCCCAATTAGCCAATCCGGCAACAATATACTTTTGAATTCCTCTATCGGCAAAACTTAATACCCCTTTCCCTTGCAGTTCTTCACATGCCTTAATACATCGAAAGCATCGAATACACTTAGACGAATCGTATGTCAATACTGGCGAGGTATCATCTATCACACGAGGAATATTTTGCCAAAACGATTGAATGGGTCTTTCTTTGGTATTTAATAATTGATATTTCTCTATTAAAGGCTTAAATTCATCTACATACGTTGCATCGTATTCTTCGTTATGTTCGGCCAATAAATACGCTAACGTATGGCGACGATTTCTTTCCAACTCTTCGTCGAATGCTATTACATTCATTCCATCGGTTACTTGAACCGTACACGACATTACTAAACCTTGTACTCCTGCTATTTTAACAACACACAACCGACATGCACCCGTTGGGCTCAATCGTGGATGATAGCATAACCCAGGAATTTCGAAGCCATTTTCACGAGCAACTTTTAATAAATTATCGCCCTTTTTGGCAACTATTGGTTTATCATTTATTTGGATTGTTACATACTCGCTCATAACACACTTTTTTAATTATTAAAGTATTTTGAAAACGATTTAATAGGTAAAATAGGGCTTTGTCCTAAAGGACATAACGAATTTTTTGCCATATATTCTGCTTGCTGAAGCATCCAATTAATATCAACATTGGAAATATTTTTGCTATGTTCATAAAGTATCGTTGTTCCTATACGACAAGGCACACATTTACCACACGATTCATGTTTAAAGAACTCCAAAATATTCGACAACAAGCCCTTCAAGTTAGTAGTATTGTCCAATACCATTACTGCGCCAGAACCCAATGTTGCTCCTTTTTCTTTTAGTGTTTCGTAGGCTAATGGTACATCTAAAAAGGTAACATCTACAAATGTTCCAGCAGCTCCACCAATTAATGCGCCTTTAAATTCATAGTTTGCCTCCATTCCTCCGCATACTTCATAAATAAGTTCACGTAAAGTAATTCCCAATGGCAATTCGTAAACTCCTGGTTGCTTTACATTACCACTTACGCAAAATAACTTAGTTCCTTTCGATTCTGATGTTCCGATAGAAGCATAAACCTCGCTACCATTAGTAATAATAAAGGGTATATGGCTAAATGTTTCTACATTATTTATTAACGTTGGTTTATTCCATAAGCCTTTCTCGGCCGGGAACGGAGGTTTTATCCTTGGATAACCTCTTTTACCTTCAAGAGATTCAATAAGTGTTAATTCCTCGCCACATAAATACGAACCTGCACCTATGTATATTTCTAAATCAAAAGAAAAGCTTCCTTGCAGTATGTTTTGCCCTAACAAATTGTGCTGATAGCATACCATGATGGCATGTTGCATTGATTGAATAGATTTTTCATACTCTCCACGAATATAAATAAATCCTTTGGTTGCTCCCACAGCATATGCTGCAATAGTCATGCCTTCAATAACAATATAAGGATTTTTCTCCATGATATACCTATCTTTAAAAGTGCCGGGTTCGCCCTCGTCGGCATTGCATACTACATAAATCTGATTACAATTATCGCACGATCTTTTTGTAAAACTTTGCTTCATACCTGTGGGAAAGCCTGCACCCCCGCGCCCCCTCAATCCCGATTTTTTAATCGATTCTACAATTGCATCGGGATTCATTGAAAGGGCTTTCTTTAATGCCTCAAAACCACTTGTTTTTATGTAATTTTCTATATTATTCAGGTCGTAGCGATCTGAATCTTTTAACGATATTTGCCAATTGTTATAATTCATAATTGTTTGTTTTTAAGGCATGTAATATTTCATCTATTTTTTCTCGAGTTAAATTTGAATATATTGTATTGTTTACCATCATCGCTGGTGCTTGTTCGCAATGGCCTAAACATTCGGTAGTTTCGATTGTAAACAAACCATCTGCACTAATATTTTCGGTACTTGCAGTAAGTTGTAAATGTTCTTCCAAATAATTTTTCAAGTTGAATGAGCCTTTCATATAACACACGGGCGATTTGCACAATCGAATAATATATTTTCCCCGAGGTTTAGTACTAAACATAGAATAATATGTTACAATACCATATACTTGTCCAAGTGTAATATTAAAATACTTAGCTACGGCTTTCATGGCATCTGATGAAATATAATGCTGAGGATTAGCATTTTGCAACGAATGCAAAGCTTTCAAAATTTCTGTCCTCTCTGGACGAAATTGATTTAAAATTTCAAAATTATTTTCGTCATTCTTATTGTTTTGCATAATCATTAGCTTTTAAAATATCTTCGGGATAATTTATATTAAAAAACATCTTTTTGGTATCAAAATGGTCATCAATAGTAATAATTGTTGTAACAGCCTTTTTAAATAAATGGCGAATAGTATAATCACCCATAGATATTTGTTTCTCTACCAATGGTAAAATACTTGTAAAATAGATGGCATGAAGCGGTTCAAAACCATTTGCATGATATGGAACAATAATTTCTGTTTTTAATTGCAAGGCTTTAGTTGTTAAATATTTAATAAAGTCGGCACTAAGAAATGGCATATCATTAGAAACTACAAAAACAAAAGGACTTTTAGTATGTTTTAACGCTGCATGAATACCAGCTATGGGACCTATATCTTTATAATAATCGGTATAAGTAACACACTTACTACATTCCCAACTCTCATTCGATATTATGAAAATATCATTAAAGATCTGCTCCAGTGTAGCAATTTGTAAATCTAAAATAGATTTTGATTGAATGCGGATTTCAGACTTATTTAATCCATTCAATCGTGTTGCTTTTCCGCCTGCTAATATGGCAGCACTTAAAATCATAAGGAATAAGGCAAAACTAAATATTTTTTAAAATAAATAAAAAGATACGTCTTTATTTAGCTTATAATTAGCGGTAAGTTAAATACCGCATAAAACTAAAACTTTAAGATAATATTGTACATTAATGCAATAGCTGTGCTGGTGTATTTCCCAATAACCAATCTTTGCAAAAAGTTTATAAAAAATTACATCAGCATTTTATGATTTATTAATTTCATTTTATATTTGCATTGAAAGGTAAAATGCAACACTAAGGCGACATTAATTCCAAAATTGGAAATAAGGCATAGTGGAGTGGCGTATATTATTGTAGTGCATATAAAAAACTAAGATACATAAAAAGTCAATTAAATAGGCTCCATGGAATTATATAAAATATACAACGAAGATTGCTTAATTACAATGGGCAGAATGCCTAATGAGTTTATTGATTTTGTAATTACATCACCTCCATATGATGATATTAGAAATTATAATGGATTTCATTTTGAATTTGAAAAAATTGCTCATGAACTATTTAGAATATTAAAAATTGGAGGCATCGTAATTTGGGTTGTTGCAGATGCAACTGTGGATGGAAGTGAAACAGGTACATCCTTCAAACAAGCTTTGTTTTTCAAGGAAAAAGTTGGATTTCGTATTCATGATACAATGATATATTACAAAAACAATCCAATGCCTCAAACTGGTAAAAGATATCATCAACATTTTGAATATATGTTTGCTTTTTCCAAAGGTTCACCAAAAACTTTTAATCCCATTACTGAACAAACAAAATACCGTGGTCTTGCAAATATGAAAAATAGAGGTAAAGAAGGATTACTAGATTATGAAAAAGTACCACGAACTACTGAAAAAAAAGTTGGTAATGTATTTTTTTATTCTGTTGGCGGTGGAATATCAACAAAAGACAAAATCGCTTATCATCATCCTGCTATTTTTCCTGAACAATTAGTGTATGATCAAATCTATACTTGGACAAATGAAGGTGACTTGGTTTATGATCCCTTTATGGGAAGCGGAACCACCGCGAAAGTCGCACATATTATGAACAGAAAATGGATTGGTTCAGAGATTTCAAAAGAATATGTTGAAATTGCTAATGAAAGGTTAAAAAATTACACTACAAATAATTTGTTTACAAAAAAATAATATGAATTTAGTTGAACGAGGTTCTCTAATTGCAAAAAATGGCTTTAAGAATGAAGACGATATTGTAAAAAAATTTAATGACTGGAAAAAAGACAAAGATGCTCAAGCATGGTTAGTTATTATGAAGTATGAACTTTCAGAAATTGAGTATGTTGAAGCTGTAAAAATATCAGGTTACAAAACTGACGTTCAAGTACAAATTACCATAAAACTCAAGAAAGCAATTGACATTGAAAATTTGCAGGTTAAATTGGTAAGTAATCCTAAAGGGTTTAATCAAATTGATAAGCGATGGGTTGACAAATATGCAGAAATGTGGAATATGCCTGAACAAATTGTTTCTATACTAAAGAGATATACAGGTGAAGAAAAACCTACTATTAATAAACCTAAAGATAAAAGAAGAATGTTTGCAAATGAATTTTCTAAAGTTGAACAGGAAGTTATTTTAAAATGGTTAAAGAAAAATCAATCTTTAATTGTTTCTGACATTTTGAAAGGACAGGGGAAAATTTGCAGCAGAATGGATGTTAGCTACTCAAAAAGTTGAGAAAAATGCAAGATGGATACTTAAACCCATGAATTTTTTATATGAATTATTTCGGGAACGGAGAAATTAAAATAACAAATAGAGGAAATTATAAAAATTGGAAGAATTACTATGCAACGTAAAGGTGGTGATGGAGGAAGAGATACTGCAAAAATGTTACAATTTAAAATTAATCCTGCAGAATTGTTTACTCATGAATAAAATAGATAGAAATACCTATTTTACCAGTTTGCATATGCAATTAAAATGCTCCATAACACTCTTCACAAAACCATTAGCAATAAATACCCTATCATTTAAACGATATAAAGCGATTTACTATTTGGAATTATCGAAAATTTTGTTAATTTCGTAAAAAAAGTATACATACAGACAACGTTTTAACGTTATTCATTGTCTTAAAATTGAATAAAAGATCATGCAAGGTAGCGATGGTATAACATACATTGGCGAAGCCAAACAAGGTTGGGAAGATCTTTATAATCAATATTCCCGAAAAATGTATGGTGTTTGTCTTCGCTATGCACGAAATGCTGATGATGCCAAAGATATCTTGCACGATGGTTTTTTAAAAGTTTTTAAATGCCTTCATGAATACAAAGGCACAGGTTCTTTTGAAGGTTGGATACGACGTATTATGGTGCATACAGCTATTAATACATACAGACTATACAACAGCCGATGGTTCTTCATTGAAGATAACACCGAAATAGACACCCCCGACGAAATAACAATTGAAGACAACATCTCGTATGAAGAACTTATAAAACACATCAACGCTCTGCCCGATGGTTATCGTATAGTGTTTAACATGTATGTTATCGAAGGATATAAGCATCAGGAGATTGCCCAAATGCTTGGCATCTCAGAATCAACGTCCAAAACTCAATTGCTCAAAGCAAGAAAATTGTTAACTAAACGATTAGGAGTTAAGAACTATGAAAAAGTTTACTAACGATCAATTCGACGATTTTATTCGTAATCAGCTATACGATTACGAACAAGAGCCTCCTATTGAGGTTTTTCAATCGTTAAAGAAAAATATTCAAAAAAACAATATTTTTCATTTTAATCAATATATTGCATTAGGAATTATTACTATTGCAACTTTCATTGCCACATATTTTTTCCTTAATCACAATGATACTTCCATTACTACTCACAACTTGAATGACAAAACCACTATTGTTCAACCCGCATCCAACAATATTATGGAGTACCCAATAACAACTGAAGAACATAAGCAAAATATTATCCACAATAATTCCAACACCCGTCAACAAAATTTACAACAAAAAGCAACCACAACAAATAGTATTACTACAGAAAGCACGCAAGCCGATCAAATGAATCAATTAATTCAAACAGATAATAAAAATAACTTAAAAACCAAACCCGTTTATGAAGTTGTTACTCATGCTGCTACCTGTAAACAATGGAACGGAAAAGCATATATTCGTTGTAATACCTCAGATATCAGCTTTTATTGGAAAGAACTCAATGTCCATAAAACAAGTGTTGAAAATTTGAAATACGGTCAATATACAGTTTTTGCAAAGCGTGGTGATGAAATTATTGATACCATTATTATTAACATTCCCGATAGCGGATCTGTAATTGCTGATTTTAAAATATACGATTTGCTTATCGGTAACGAATTAATGACAATTACAGAAAATCTTACACTGATAGACAAGAAAATATGGAAAAATCAAAACAATGTTTCATTTTATTGGTATTTCGATAATGAAGCGGTTTATGCACAAGCCGAACCCAAACATTCATTTACAAAATCGGGACAATATACTATAAGCCTGGTAGCTAAATCATCTAAAGGATGCATTGATAGTATAACTAAATCGTATATTGTAGAAATACCATTAAACTATGTTGAATTGCCTAATATTTTCTCGCCCAATGGCGATGGCATTCATGATTATTTTACACCTGTACTCTACGATATGGAATCCGTTGAATGTTCCATTTTTGACAGAAACGGCACTTTAATTTATGAATGGAAAACTTTAGATGGAAAATGGGATGGAAAAATTAGAAATACAAATCAAACCGCTTCACCTGGAACATATTATTATATTTTGAAAGGTAAAACCAAATCGGGAAAACAAATCATGCACAAAGGAATGGTTCAATTGGTATTGTAGTTATTTTCTCTTTGCATCAACAATAACTTGACAGTATTTAAGAAATGCTCTGTAGATATGGGCTTTGAAAAGTACTCAACAAAACCGCTTTCGATAAATTTCTCCTTATCCGATGGCATCGAATATGCTGTTTGAGCAATAAATGGTACATGCAAATATGGTGGATATTTTTCCTTTATTACCTTCAATAGCATCCCACCTTCCCACTCTTGTGGTAAATTAATGTCTAAAATAACAACATCAAAAGGCTTTTGTAAGTTATTTTCAATTACTTCTATTGTTTCTGAGCCAGTTTTTACCCATGTTACTTTAGCTACAGGTTCTAATATTGTAATAAGAAACAATGCATTAAAATCATCATCTTCAACGAGCAACACTCTTCCTTTCTTATCGCCAACTATTGTTTCTATTTTTTGGGTATCAACTTCAGATTGAGGTACTTCTTCCGATGACGGTAAAATAATATTTACGGTAGTTCCAAAATTCTTTTTGCTCGATATTTCGATAGTTCCACCCATTAGCTTTACCAGACGTTTAGCCAGCGGTAACCCTAACCCTGCCCCTTGAAATGGCCTATCAAATCCCATTTGCTCTTGTCTAAACGCTTCAAAAATATTCGACAAGTAAGTTTCTTCTATACCGATACCTGTATCGGATACAGAAATTTTTACATTACCCGAAGCTGGAATGTATGTTGTTGCTAAAGTTATTTTTCCTTTATTAGTGTATTTTACAGCATTATCGAGCACTTCTACTAATACTTTAAACAGCAAATCGTGATCGCAACGAACAGCAGGCACGTCGCCCAATAAATATTGCAACTCGAGTTTTTTTTCGTTTATCCTAAAAACAAATAAATCGCCTACTTTTTTTACAATCTTGTTCGGGTTACATACTGAAAAATGTGGTTTAATGTCATTTGCTTCGGCACGACTAATATCAATAATATTATTCAATAAATTGAGCAAGCGGTTGCTGCTTTGTACAATGCCATCAATGTATTTTATCAAATCGGGATGTTCCGAGGCTTTTATTTTGCCTTTTAGTACTTCCGACAAGCCTACAATTGCGCTAAGAGGTGTGCGTATTTCATGATTGATATTTGCCAAAAATGCATCTTTTAAAAAGTTCGATTCTTCCATTTTCTTAATGGCTACCTCGAGTTGTTTTAAAGCTTTTTCTTTTTCATTAATTTCTTTTAGTAGTTCGTTTGTTCGCTCATTTACTCTTTGTTCGAGTTCTTCGTTCGTTGATATTAATTCTTCGTTTATTTTTTCAATTTCTAAGTTTTTCTCCTGAATAACTAGTTTTGACTTTTGTCCTATTCTCAATCGTACAAAAACTAACAATAAGACAAAAAATAAGATTATTAAAACAATAATTAGTAAATACTTGAATGTTAAATTTTTTCTTAACTTTTCTAATGCTTGCTGATGTTCGATACGAAGATTATTTAGTTCATGTTCCTTTACACTTTGATTAATTAAATATTCCAATTCTAAAGATTTTTGAAGATATTGTTCATTGAATATAGAATCGTCGAACTCATTAATGTATTTATACAACTCAACAGCTTCTTTATATTGGTTTGTTTTTTCGTAATATAATGCCTGTATTTCTACATAATAACGTTTTACATCTTTCGATGTTTTATTATTTATAAGCTGTTTTGCATTTGAGAGATAATTTCGCGCTTTCTCAAGCTGATTGGTTAAACATGCTATTTTGGCTAGTGCAATTATATCTTTAATTATATTTTCTTTGTCGTTGGCTTGTGTATGTAAAACTAAAGCTTCGTTAAATGTTTTCTCTGCCAATTCATAATTTTTCATTAATAAATATACTTCGGCTATATTCCCGTATGAATTAGCAAGTGTTCTCGTCTCTCCAATTTTTTTTTTCAATTCAAGCGACTCTTTAAAATAGTTTAAAGCTTTCTCGTAGCTACCTATTTTTTTATATACTATTCCGATATTATTATAAGTATAAGATAAATTTTTTTGATCGTTAATTTGATGATATATTTCTTTGGCTTTTATAAAGTAGTCAAATGCTTTATCGTAGTTACCCTGATCTTTACTTATTAGTCCTAAGTTATTATATGTTTGCCCCAATAAAGCAATTTTATCGGACTTTAAGGCGTACTGATATGCTTTATTGTAATTAGATAAGGCTTCGGAAAATAACGACCATTCATGAAAAATAGCTCCTATGCGATTATACACTTGAGCTAAGCCTTCATTATCTCCTTTTTTATGTAGTAGTTGTCGTTGTAAATTTAGATAGGTTAAACTTTCTTTCCTGTCACCAGAATAATAATATGCTAATGCTAAATGATTGTATAATGTAATTAGTTCGTCTATTTCAGCTCTTTTTTCAATATAAAGTAATAATTCTTTTCCGAGCTTTATAGCTCTTTCAGGATTTTTACCAATGTAAAATTTTACGGTATCGAAATATGATTTGTACGACAGCGTATCGAAAGAATATGAAAATATTTTTGTACTCCAACAATTTAAACCAACAAATAACAATAGAATATATATGTTTTTTATCGAATTCATTTTGACGAAGTAAAAAAATTAAGTGATAAAATTAAATATTATTTTGACAAAAAGCAAGGATTAATTTTTAAATAAATCTAAAAATATAGGATAATGATCACTAAAGCCGCCATTAAATTTGAACCCTACATACATACGATATGGCTTTACTCCAACGAAGGCATCATCTTTTTCGGATAGAAAATCGGCATTAAACACTTTTGCATTGTCGGGTGTCGTATAAATAGAATTTGTTTTTTGCAATAAGCTGCCAGAAACAATAAACTGGTCAATTAATCCCCATTGTCCCTGAAATTTAAGACTACCCATACCTTTTACTTCTTTCATATACCATGCCAAATTATACAATTCGCCTGGCTGAGGATTGTCGAACTTTGTTTGGGCTCGCAATACATCAGTAATACTTAAATTATCTGGTTCATCATTAAAATCGCCCATGATAATAATATTGGCATACCAGTTAGTTCGAAATATTGAATCAACCTTTGATCGGACAATGCTTGCTACGAATTGGCGGTTTTTGTCCGATTCGCTTTGTCCTCCTAAACGCGAAGGCCAATGATTCATAAAAATGTGTAATGTATCGTGTGTGTGTGTACAACCTTTTACATAGAGTACATCTCTTGTTTTTCGTGTTAAATCCCATGGGAACTCAATAGTATAAAAAGCTTCGTTCAATATCCGAAATTTATCTTTCCGATACAATAAAGCCACATCAATTCCTCGTTCATCAGGCGATTCTTTATGAACTAAGCCATAATTTCTCCATTTTAATGGCGTACTTTTTATTAAATCTTCTAATACATATCTATTTTCTATTTCGCAAAAACCAATAATTTCGGGCAATTCCCACCCTCCTAAAGCAGCTAAAACTTTGTATATTTTCTTTTGTTTTTCTTTAAATTTTTCCCATGTCCAATGTCTGGGTCCATCGGGAGTAAATTCATCGTCATTTTTAAGACTATCGTTAAACGGATCGAAATAATTTTCAACATTATACGAAACTATTCTTAAAAAACCTCTATCTTCGGCATAGTTAATTTCTGTTAAGCGATTATCAACAGAATTTTTCGTTGATTTGCAAGAGATAATAACAATGCACAACAATAAAAACACTATAACTTTATGCATACGATTTTTGTAATTCTCCGTTAATATATACTGATTCTATTACATGATTGCCAAAGCTATAAGGAATAAATTCGTACGAAGGTATGGGTTTTGTAATGATAAACGAAGCGGATTTGCCAATAGATATCGATCCGTGGGTTTCAGAAATTCCCATCGCATAAGCCGAGTTAATAGTACATGCATTTATAGCCTCTTCGGGCAACAATTTATAACGAATACATGCCATAGAAAGAACTAAATTCATGTTTCCCGATGGGCATGAGCCAGGATTGTAATCGGAAGCAAAAGCGACAGGCAAGCCTGCATCAATCATTTGTCGAGCTGGTGCTAATGGTAAGTTTAAGAAAAATGCCGAACCGGGTAATATTGTTGGCATTGTATCCGAATCTTTTAATAGTTCAATGTCATTTTCAGAAACATATTCTAAATGATCTACAGAGATTGCTCCATATTTAACACCTACTTCTATTCCACCCGAATGATCTAATTCATTGGCATGTAATTTTGCTCTTAAGCCATACTTCATGCCTGCCATTAATATTCTTTCGGTTTGTTCGGGTGTAAAAAATCCCTTATCGCAAAAAACATCAATGTAATCGGCTAATTCTTCGGCTGCTATTACCGGAAGCATTTCGTTAATTACAATATCAACATATTCATCCGAATTACTTCTATATTCGAGTGGTATTGTATGAGCACCTAAAAAAGTAGCTTTTATTTTAATTGGAAAATTTTCTTTTAACCTTTTAATAACCCTTAACATTTTAATCTCTGCTTCTGGTGTTAAGCCATATCCACTTTTTATTTCAACGGCACCCGTACCTAAGGCTATTATTTCTTTTATACGTTCGGCCGACTGCTCATATAATTCGTCTTCACTAGTTTGTTGAAGCAATGCCGCACTATTTAAAATACCTCCTCCTCGTTTGGCAATTTCTTCGTAGCTTAATCCTCGTACTTTATCAACAAATTCCTTTTCGCGGCTTCCTGCATATACCAAATGAGTATGTGAATCGCACCATGTAGGTAAAATGAACTTGTTGGAAGCATCAATAATTTTTTCAGACATGCTAAAATATCTCTCTCTTCCAATATTCAATTCATTCATCTTACCAAAATCCATTATGCGTCCCGATTCTACATACAAAAATGCATCCTTTATTGCTGGTAATTTAGCCATTTGTTTGCCCGAAACAAAAGTTTTACATTTAGCTTCGGCTTGCAATAATTGTTTTATATTTATTATTAGAAGATTCATAAATTGTGTTTTACACAAGCAAAGATATAGGATTATTTGAAAAAAAGTAAAAAGTATTACTCGGTTTTTAAAATTTTGTAATACTTTCTAAAATTAGAATTTGTAATCTCAATAATGTAGATTCCATTTATTGCATCAGGAGTTTGTATTGAAAACTCTGTTTCTGTAGCATATGCAACACCTTCAAAAACTGTATTTCCTGTTGTATTTATTATCTTTAATTGTATTTTTTCATTTATATTGGATTTGAATGTTAATACATTTTTTTGCCACGAAACAGGTGTTACTGTCCATTCTGTAAAAGGATTTTTTTCGACACTAATCTGTGGTGTTTGATGAACAACTAATTTTAACGTAACAGGTAAATGATCGGACATGTTGGCAAGTGCAATTAAAACATCATTGGGAACAGAATAATTTTCGGGATTATCTACTCCCATGTTCAAACGATTTCCATCTTGCCCAATTACCTTATAACTATTGTTTAAATATTCTACTTTGTAAAGTTTATTCATTATCCCAAACGATGCTAATATAAAATCGAATCTATCGTCTAAACCTCCACCCGAAGTGCAACCATTTGAATTAAGTTGTGCCGCTTGTGTATGATATAAGGCAAAAGAAGCATTATCGTGCCAATTGCCCAATTTATTTACAGGATCATAAAAGCGTATTGCTATATTACTATGATTGATAAGATTTTGAAAAGCTTGTTCGGTGCTTGCATTAACGTTCAAGTCGCCCATTAGAATGGTATTTTTTATGCTTCCTAAATTATTTAAATAGTTCATTATAATTTGAGTTTCTTGGGCTCGTTGTTGCTGATCGCTTGACGTGCTTCCGGCCTTTAAATGTGCTACAATAACTCTAACGAATACTGTATCTTGTTGATTTTGCAGTTCTAAACTTTTATAATATAAATTGGCAATTATTACATCTCGCAAACCCGTTTGTAAAAAATTTGTTGAATGTAGAGCAAATTTGTTTGTATTATAAAAAACTGTACTTACAATGTCCGAATTGCTCGAATTTATGTATGGAATACGACCATAAATTTTCGATGTACCTACATTTAAAATACTATCTAAAATTAACTGAATATTAGCATTATTCGCACCCACTTCATTAAATCCAATAATATCGGGCATTACGTATTGACTAATCGTTTTCAAGTATATTTTCTTATTATTAATGGGATTATTGTTTTGTGTGCAATACGAGGTATTGTTATTGAAATTTAATAAGTTATAAGTCATAACTGTGATTGTATCCTGAGCCGATATACAGGCACTTATCAGTAAAGAAAACCAAAACAAAACAGGGCGTATCATTTTTTTCCACAAAGATAGCTATTTAATAACTTTTTATTTATATGTCATAACTGGAATTTCTTGAAAAAAGATATAAACCTAATATTTTTATTAATAATTAATTTTTATCGGTTCGATGAAAAAAATAACTTTGTAAAAAAAAGAAACTCTATGAGATTTATCTGTGTAATTAACATTTTTATTTCTACAAGCATTTTATGTCAAACTTTTTCGGGGACAATCAAAAACTTCAATAACCGAAGTTTTGCTATTTATGCAATTTTTGCAGATTCATTAATATTTATTGACTCTATTCGCACAAATAACAAAGGAGAATTTTCGTATCCTTTATACGAAACCATGAAAAAACGTTCCCCCGATAATATAAAAGCGGCAAAACATGTTACATTTCGTATTCAACTTAATTGGAATCAATTTGCTGATGTTATTGGTAATAACGACTATGGAAAACAAACCATTAACATTCCACATTCTGATAATCCACAACCCAAGAAAAACGAAAAAGATATTGTATTAAATACTGTATTTCGTCCTTCACAATGGAACAATTTT
>JAOADU010000015.1 GCA_026417155.1 Bacteroidales bacterium
GCGTGTATTTATCCAATTAGAAGGGAATTGCAATGGTGTATATGTAACTAATAAAACCAAAGAAGGTTTTGAAGTTGTTGAGTTAAACAATGGAACTTCAAATGTAGATTTTTCATGGTTTGTTATTGCCAACCGAGCCGATTATATCAATCCTATAACAGGGAATTTAATATCTAAACATGAAGGGGTTCGATTCCCACAAGCACCAAATGCACCTAAAATCGAAAGAGTTAAGCATAATGCTTTGGATAAAACTAAATATATTGAACGTGATATAGATTTAAAATCATTAGAAATAAAAAAAGCTAAAGAAAATAAATAAAGTTTTATCAATGAAAACAATAGGGCACATACTTTTTTTCTTTGTTATTATATTCAAATCATTTTCTCAAGGTCTCATTATCAACAACACCGCGAGTTTTGTGCTTACCGATAATTCAAATTTAATTATACGAACAGTTGGTATTTCAGAATCGGGTATATATAATGTAGGCACACGAACATTCCATGCAAATTCGAATGTTAAATTTAGTGGCAATGTAGAACAATTTATTGGTGGAACGCATACCATTACTTTTGGTAATGTACATGTATTAAATACATCTGTAGGTGGGCTATATTTACGAACAAATACGAATATTTTTGGAAATTTATATCTAACAAATGGTCGCTTTAATTTGCGCGATAACATATGTGAATTAGGTTATACCGGGAACGTGGTAAGTGAAACAGATCCTACAGCAATTATAGCTACCAATAGTTTATGGCAGATTGGACAAGGTACAGGTCAGATTCGAGCTATACGCGACAACCCTTCAGGGAACGTTGCAGGTTTAGGTTTAAATTTTACACCTTCGTCTCCGTTAGGAAATGGAACTATAATTCGTCGTGCTTGTCATGCCTTGCAAGGAACCGGATCTTATACAAGTAATTATAGTATTTACCGATATTATCAAATTATACCCACTAACCCTATGCCGACATTAACCATTAATAATTTTTATTATTGGGGTGGAATTACGCAGCACGAACTTAACGGTCATCCCGAAAATGGTTTAATTATGTTTCAACGAGTTCAGTTTGGTGGAGGCTCAAATCCAATTTATTGGGAACCAAGAAATACAACATGGGGTGGTGGTGGAGCCAATAATTATGTAACAAGTAGTACACGTAATGATATTTCTTTAAATTATATTGAAATAACTTTAGGAAGTGATGTAAAGCCATTGCCTGTTAATATTATAAGTTTTTTAAGCCGTTGCAATCAGTTGCAAAATATCCTAACCTGGCAAACAGCCAGCGAAACCAACAATGCAGGTTTCGATGTGCAAAAAAGCCATAATGGAACCGATTGGGAAACGATGGGTTTTGTTCAAGGTCAGGGCAATTCGAATACTACCACAACCTATACTTTTACTGATGATGCTCCGTACTATCCTATTACTTATTACCGATTGCGACAAATAGATCATGATGGCAACGATACGTATTCGCAAGTAATTGCAGCTAATTGTTCAAGCCCGCATGCTGTAGAGGAAGATGTTAATGTTTACTTTACAGGCGATCATTTACAAGTACAAATAATAGGCAAAGCCAATACAACGATTCGATTTTATGTAACAAATGTGTTGGGACAAGTTATTTGCAATAAAAAATTATACTTATCGGAACCTATTCAGCAATTTACGATAGATAAACCCTTAGCAGCGGGGATGTATTATGTGAATTTAATCGGCGAAAACTTTTTGATATCGAAGCCTGTTCAAAAGCAGTAAGAACATTCGGCGTTAGTCGGTCCGGAGGGATTCGAACCCTCGACCCCATGATTAAGAGTCACGTGCTCTACCAGCTGAGCTACGGACCGGAATTTCGTTGCAAAAGTAGTTAATTTTTATAAAATTAGCATAGCATCGCCGTATGTTCCAAAATAATATTTTTCTTTTATAGCAATTTTGTATGCTTCCATGAGTTTTTCGTAGCCGCAAAATGCAGCAGCTGTCATCATAGGTTGCGACATGGGCATGTGAAAATTAGTAACCATGCAGGTTGGAATATTAAATTGGTAAGGTGGAAAAATAAATTTATTAGTCCATCCCATAAAGGGTTTTAAAAATCCATCGGTCGAAACGGAACTTTCTAAAGTTCGAATAACCGTAGTACCTACGGCACATATTTTTTTCTTTTGTTCTTTAGCTTTATTAACAATTTCGCAAACTTCGGGGTTTATTTTTATTTCTTCAGAATCAACTTTGTGTTTGGTAAGGTCTTCTACATCTATTTGACGGAAGTTGCCCAAACCTACATGTAGCGTAACAAATGCGAAATGAATGCCTTTAATTTCTAATTTCTTTAATAAATGCTTGCTAAAATGCAAGCCTGCTGTAGGAGCAGCAACAGCACCTTCTTCCTGTGCAAAAATGGTTTGATAACGTTCGGCATCAATTTCTTCTACTTCCCGTTTTATAAACTTAGGTAGTGGGGTTTCGCCCAGCGAATACAGCGTTTTTTTAAACGATTCGTAATCGCCGTCGTATAAAAATCGTAATGTTCTGCCTCTCGAAGTTGTGTTGTCAATAACTTCGGCAACAAGCTCATCATTTTCGCCAAAGTAAAGTTTATTGCCAATTCGTATTTTACGGGCAGGTTCAACCATCACATCCCACAATCGTTGTTCGCGGTTGAGTTCGCGTAATAAAAACACTTCTATTCGGGCACCTGTCTTTTCTTTATTGCCGTACAATCGGGCTGGAAAAACCTTAGTATTATTGAAAACCATGACATCATGCTCGTCGAAATAATCTATAATATCTTTAAAAATTTTGTGTTCTATTAACCCACTTTCGCGATGTACGACCATTAGTCTCGAATCGTCGCGATTTTCACGGGGATATAAAGCAATCAACTCATCCGGTAATTTGAATTTAAAATGCGAAAGTTTCATATCTTATCTTTTTAATCAAACCCTTATACGCAAAAGTTATATACTTGTTACAAATTTCTTGCCAGTTTTAACATTTTTTCAAAATTCTCAATGCTCATAGCTTCTTCTATAGTATAAGGACCAATAGCAGTGCGTTCGAGTTTTGTTATATATGCACCTCCCGTTAGTTTTTTGCCTATGTCGCGAACAAGAGCTCTTATGTAAGTTCCTTTGCTACAGGTAACAGTAAAGGTAAACTCTGGCGGTGAAAATTGTAACAATTGAATATGATGAATATGAACAGAAGCGGGTGGTAATTCGAACACCTGTCCTTTACGGGCTAAGTGATATGCTCGTTTGCCTTCAATCCATTTTGCCGAAAATTCTGGCGGCACTTGCCAAATCTGACCTTTGAATGATTGTAGTGTACGAATCACATCATTTTCAGTTACATGATGATATTCAAAGTACTTATCTATGGGTGTTTCTAAGTCGAACGATGCCGTGCTGCCTGAAAAATTGACGGTAGCATGGTAAGTTTTGTCATATTGAGTGTATAGAGAAATACTTTTTGTTTCTTTTCCGATACAAACAATCATTAAGCCAGTGGCTAATGGATCTAAAGTGCCAGCATGTCCTACTTTTAATTTTTCTTGTGTATATTGAATTAAAAGTTTTCTAATTTTACCCACAACATCAAACGAAGTCCAACCATAAGGCTTGTTTAGTAAAAACACGCCGCTGTTATGTATCAATTGGTTCATTAAACTAATTTGAGCGAAAATTCTAAGCTAAGCAATATAATTAATAAAAGACCTAAAACAATTCTATACCAACCAAAAATCCAAAAACCATGGCGGGTTAAAAAGTAAATAAAAAACTTTATAGCAAGCATACCTACGATAAACGAAACAATATTTCCTACAATTAAATATTGCACGTGCGAGGTTTGTATGAGATGATAAGTTTTAAATAGTTTATATGCCGATGCAGCAAACATGGTAGGCACAGCAAGAAAAAACGAAAATTCGGCAGCCGACTTGCGGCTAAGTTTTTGTGTAAGACCGCCGATTATAGTTGCTGCAGATCGGGAAACACCGGGTATAAGGGCAATGCATTGAAATAAACCAATAATGAAAGCATTTGTGTAATTGGGTTCGCCATGGTAGGTATTGTGTTTAAACCATTGATCGACAAAAAGAAAAATGATACCACCTATAACTAGTGCTATAGAAACAACCCATACACTATCGAGCAGAGTATCGATGTAATCACCTGCAAGAAATCCTATAATAGCAGCAGGAATAAATGCTACGAATAATTTAAAGTAGAATTGAATGCTTTTGAAAAACCGATTAAAATAAAGAAAAACAACCGACAATATTGCTCCGAATTGAATATTGACAATATACAAATGTAAAAAATCTGACGATGGTACACCAAGCACATGCTGAGCAATAATCATGTGTCCGGTAGACGAAATAGGTAAAAACTCGGTTATTCCTTCTACGATAGCAATAATAATAGCGTCAAGCCACGACATTATTTAGAAGATTGTTTGCGATGGTATAAAATGCCAACGATTTCGAGAGCAAAACCAATTAAAATTAATATGGTAGAAAGTGTGAGACGACGAAAATCGAACAATGTATCGCCTGCAAACACATTTGGATCGTCAGTTCCTCCGCCCGACATGGCAATAAAACCAAATACTATAAACAGCAAACCTGCAATGATGATGATGTAGTTTATTTTATCTAACACCGAAAAAGATTTATTTTCTTTCATAATTTATAGGGTTTAAAAATACAATTCGGATGTTCGTAATCGTAAATAACGATTGACAGCAAAAAATGATGAAACTAAGGTAATAAACATTCCAGATAAAATGATAAAACCAAATGTTGCTCCTAAGGTTTTAAAATCGTAAAAGTTAATTATGTCGCTTAAATTGTTTTGCAAATAGAATATTACAGCCGAAATAAGAGCAATTGCAATTAAGGATGAAATAATGCCTTGATAAAATGATTTAAGAATAAAAGGCATACGAATAAAGTTTTTGGTTGCACCTACAAGTTGCATGGATTTAATGATAAATCGCTTGGAATAAATAAGCAAACGGATAGTATTGTTGATAAGAGCAACAGCCACCACTAATAAAAATATGCTAATGATTAAAATAAAAAAGCTAATGGTGTTTAGATTTTTATAAATAACATAGAGCAAATCTTTCTGGTAGTACATTTCTTCGACAATAGGGAATTGACTTATTTCTTTTTCAATTTTTTTTATACTATCGGGATTGGCATACTCGGCTTTGTATTTAACTTCGATAGATGGTGGTAAGGGATTCTCGGTAAGCATTTCAAGAAATGATTCGCCTAAGTCTTTTTTTAATTGTTCGGCTGCCATATCTTTCGTTATGTAATTAGTAGATTTAACGTATGGTTTAGCATCAATTAATTTTTGAAGTTTAAGAATATCGGGTTCTTTGGCATCTTCTTTAATAAAAACACTAAAACTGATGTTTTCTTTAACATAATTGCTTATTTGTGCGCTGCTTAGGTATAAAAGAGCAACTAATCCTAAAAGAAACAGTAATAAGGTAATACTAAATGTAGTAGTAATGTAAGAATTAATAATTCTTAGCCAATATCGGTTATGATGCTTTTTAGCCATATTATGATGCAAACATAATGGATTTTTTTTGTACTTCAAACATACAACGAAAGTCAAAAGTTAAAATATAAAAAAGTGTCAAATACAGAAATTACCTGTAATTTAAAAATTGTTTTACCAATTGTTGTAATAATTCAGGATTATTAGAGAGTGTTTGTCTGAGTTCCTTGTCATCGTATTCTTTTAATTGTTTGATAATACTGTTTATCGAACCTTCGGGGAAAACACCCGATTCGATAAATGGAGTTTTTTTGTTTTCAAGACAAATAGCTGCTTCATGGCACGAGGCGGGCAAGTGTCCTAAGTATTTTACTTTGTCTTGACATTCTTCTTTGTGAATATTGACGTTGACATACAATTTTTCGGCTAAGTCGAGTGCATTGGGCATTTCGAAACCTTGTGCTGCAGCAACAACAATTGCAGCAAGCAGTGCATATACATCGGCTGTTCCATCGGGCGAGCGAAGTTCAATTGTCTGTTTTTCGGGCAGTGTGTAATTGTCGAGGGTAATGTATGGATTAGCATGCTCAATCATTGCTTCGTGCGTAGTCCAGCCTAATGGAACACGAATGAGGACAGAACGGTTGCGATCGCCCCAGCATATACTGGTGGGTGCTTCTTGATGCGGAACTAATCGCATAAACGAAAGGGGTGTTGTATTTCCAAAAGCTGTAATAGCATCGGCATAAGATAAAATGCCAGCAATCATACGTCGGGCAGTAGAACTTAGTTGATTATTTTCGAGCATTTGATTCTTTCCATATTTTTCGGCTAACATATGTATGTGCAAACCGCTACCTGCTTTTCCTACAGTAATTTTAGGTGCGAAACTAACATTTATTCCGTATTGATAAGCCAAATTACGTAAAACCCATTTGCCAATTAATATTTGATCGGCAGTGTCTTCAACGGGGACGGGTAAAAATTCAATTTCGTGTTGTTCGTAAATAAATTCGTCGTCTTGAAATGCGCCTACTTCCGAATGTCCGTATTTTATTTTTCCACCACATTGCGATATGAGTTGCATAGCATGATTGCGAAAATCGTTGAATTTTATAAATGGTGCCGATTCGTGATAACCTTTTTGATTTGTAGGTAAAAAATTATTGTCTTTAGGGGCAATAACATAAAATTCTAATTCGCCAAGAGCTTTGAATGTCATTCCTGTTTTTTGTTTAAAATATCTATGGGCTTTGTGTAAAATATATTCAGGTGCACTTTCTAATGGTTTGCCTTCGTTTGTGTAAAACGAACATAATATGTCAATAGCAGGTATTTCTGAAAACGGATTGACAAAAGCTGTTTTATATCGAGGAATAACGTATAAGTCGCTCGATCCAGCTTCAATAAAAGAGAATAAACTAGAACCATCGACTCTTTCGCCATAAGTAAGTATATGCGACAAATACGATTTATCATAGATGTAAAAGCTAAGTGTCTTTAATCGTCCATCTTGTGCCGCGTACCTAAAGTTAATAATTTCGATTTGATTGTCTGATACATATTTAATAATATCTTCGGCAGTGAAAGTCGAAGATTCTTTACCAAGATATTTTTCAATTAAATTTGCATGTAATGAAAAATCGGCCATAATCAAATTTTTTGCAAAGTAAGAAATAAAAATGAGAAGGTAAAATATTTTAAATCAAACCATGTTTAAAACTAGAACTTGAAATACATACTAACACGAACACCAAACTTAGAGATATTAGGATGATTTAAATAAGAAAAACGTTTGATAACATCGACACGAATAAACTTTAAGATATTTTCGACTCCTATTCCTGCTTCAACATATGGTTTTAAGCGACTTATATCTTGATCTCTATCAAGTGTATATAATGTGGAAGGAAATGTCATTACCGAAAGATTGTCGGCATTGAGAAAGCCAATTAATCCTTTCCACCAGGCAAGTTCTCGCCATTTAAGTCGCCGAAATAGTGGAATTTTATTTAACAAGAAACCATCGAAATAATGAGTATATGTTAGACTAGCCCATTGATCGCTGACAAATTCGTAATAGTTCATTAAGTTAAAGGCATATTCGTCGAAGAAGTAAGTTTGATTTCCTTCATGAAGTTTGAGAAGTGGATAGGGTAAACGTCCAAATATTTTTCCGGCGTCGATTACGTAAGTACCGTAGCCAACGGGATATGTATTGAACCAATGATCTATATTTAGTTCGAGTTTTTGGTAAGTAAATTGTCCGCCAAGTAATCCTTTAATTCCTAATGTTGCAGTAAAATTTATTACTGGATATTCCGTACCTAAGCTTATACGTTCGAATTTGCCCATTACAAATTTTTCGTTGTAGGCTATGCGTGTATTTAATGAAACTTCGGTCGTAATAAAAGAAGGATAATATACTTGTTGATGATTTTCGTATAAATAAAATGTTTGTCCATGATAAGGAAAATATTCTCTCCATTTAATTCGTAAAGTGTTCGAAAATCCTTGATACCATTCGTGTTCATATTCGGTTTTAATTTGATTAACCAAAGATAGCGTATATTGAGGTCCTCTACGAAATGTAGAAGAGAGGATATTGTCTTCTCGAAAGGCATTAAGACTTTGTCCTAATTGTTCCATATCGTGTTTAAAGTCGAAAGTAAAGCCTCTACGCGGATTGTTGTCGAATAGATATAAAAAGTTTCCACCATATTTCCACCGCTGGTCTTTAGTTCCGTAGGCAATGTAACTTTCTACCATATATCGAGTGCTAATTTCGTTGCTGGTTCTGCCACCTATGCGAATTCTGTTTCCCTCTACATTATTAAAGCTGTAGATAGTAAAATACGGTCCGAATTCAAATTTTCCCCAAACATAGTAATATGTGATGATGGCATTCATAATATCGTAAAATGTACGAAACGTTTTTACATTTTTTATACTATCGACCATATTAAAAACACCTCGCTCTTTTTGTGTAAGAGGTTCGTGTCGAATAGAGTCCCAGAAGGTTTCATCTTTTGTGTGTGCATTTTCTAGTACAACAATGTTTGTTTTTGTGTTGTAAAAACTATCGTCTCGTGGGAAATTTATTTTATGATTTCTATAAGTAGTAGTTTTTCTACCAAAAAAGCCAGTGGTATTGTTGGGGTTTTCGAATAAATTAAAATCAGCAACAATAGTTTCTTTGCTTAACATCCATGCAGTATTTTCAACAGGTACAAATTCTTGTTCTATAATGACATTGTTTATGAAATTCAGATTTACATTTTTATCAATGCGAAGTTGAATTTTTTTTATAGCAAATGTTGTATCGTTTACCCATAAATCGCCATTAAAAACATTGTCTTGTTTTATTTTAGGAACAAAGGCCAGATGGTAGCACCAGTGATTATCTACCCAGCCGCTGTCGATTAAATAATATCGGTAGTATAATCGTCCTAATCGTGCTATGGGCGAAATAAAGCCTTTGCCAAATAAATCGAGATAATCGTTGTATAAGTTGATACGAATATACATGTTGCCCATAAACTGATTAACACTCTCGTTATTAATTCCCGATGCGTGGGTGGCTTTTATAAACTCTCGTTCTGTTTTAGGTTTTTTTCTGTAATAGAAATCCGATACCGATTCGAGAATAAAGACTGGTAAATATGCTTTTCCATTAACGGTAGAAGTATCAATATAACGTTTAACGAATTCAAATTGTTTGAGAATTTTATTTTCAAAAAATTTGTCAGACAGATTATTTAAGTCGAATTGCACTTTGTTGTATGTTTCGTATTCATAAAAATCAAGTTTGTCAATATCGTTTTTTTGTTTATGTTCCCAAATTTTATCGAGCAATTCTAATGCAAGAGTATCTTTATTGCGTTTTCGTTTTTTAGTTACGATGGTAACTTCTTGTAATTCTATAGAACTGGGTTCGAGCTGAAAGTTAATGGTTTGAAAACGTCCGGGATAAATTTTTTGAGCTTTGCGTTTGTACCCGACGAACGACGCAATGATAGAATCGCCGATTTCTTTAGTTTCGAGTTTATAGTTACCATTTATATCGGTAATGCAGCCGGCTTTTGTTCCTTTAATAACAATGTTTACGAAGGGTAAAGGTTCGTTGGTTTGGGCATCGGTAACTTTGCCCATGATTTTTGTAATTTGTTGAGCTTGTATAAAAATGGCAATGAAAATGTATAATATGATAAGTGAAATTCGTTTCATGATGGGAATGTAAAAGTAATAAAAAAGGCAGTCATAAAGACTGCCTTTAAAATTATTTAAAATAAGTAATAGTTATTTAACGATTGATTTAAAGGTTTCGTCGTTGAAGTATTTAAAGAATTCCATGTCGGTTTTAGCTTGTTGAGTGAGAGCGGAGTTTTTGCTTATGGCTGCTCGCAAACTATTGTACATAAGATCAGTATTGCCCTGGCGAGCGCCGATAACTGCTTTTAAGTAATACATCATGTCGCGCTCTTTATCTTCTGCACAGTCAATAGTTTTATTAGCACCATCGGCATTACCGTTTAATAATTTAGCTAAAGCAGCATTGAATGTGCAATACGAACCAAATCGAGATACTGCTGCATTGTAATCACCTTTTTTCAGAGCACAAATGCCTAAGTTATAGTTAACTTCATTGCCAGCGCCGCTTGCCGATTTAAAGTATTCTTCAGCTTTTACGAAGTCTCCTTCGCGTAAAGCAATTACTCCTAAATTGTTTAAAACAATATTATTACCAGGATTGATGGATTTTGCTTTTTCGAATTGAGCTTTTGCTTCATTCAATTTATCTTGCAATACATAAACATATCCTAAGTTGTTAAATCCTCTCCAGTCGTTGCTGTATTGATTTGTAGCTGCTTGATAAAATTTAGCTTTTCGATTCAAGTCTTTGGTTAATGTAGCACCATACAGTAATTCTTCAATAGAAAGAGCTTGTGGATTGGAATCTAAGGTTGCATTAATTTCGTCATCACTACGTCCGATACTGTCAACACTTACTTTAAGTTTTGCTCGACGGAGTTGAGGTAAAATTTTGTCGGCAATTTGAACGTAAACTTTGCTTATATTTTTGATTTCTTTTTCGCGTTGAACTGGGTCGCTATACATTGAAAGAACACGCAAAACTAAATCTTTGTCAGGTAAGTCGGATTGTTGCATAAGTTTTTGAAATCCTTCCCAATCTTCGGGTGTTGCTTTTACGTCGAAGAAACCGGGTTGTTTAGCTTTTTCTAATTTCTTGAATTGATCTTTGATAGCATTATTAGCTGAACTACCACGGTTTTTTGAAAGTTTATCGTTTAGATCTTCTGGTCCATCAGGCGAAGCGTACGATGAAATATTTACTCCCTTAATTTCTTTGCGTGGATTTTTCTGTGTTGCTTCTAAATATTTTTTGAGTTGTTTCATTTCTTCTTTGGTAAGTTCTTGTGGGCGAACATTATATTGGTTGATGAGATACATAATTGTAGCGGTTTTTTCTTCGGGAATAATCCGCACAAAATTGTCTCTTGCAGCTATGGGTTTAGCATCTTTTTCAGCTAAGCCAGCTGTTGCAATAGTTCCTTTGCCAATATTTACCGGATCAAAATCTACCGATTTTTTCTTTGCCGATGCTTTAACTTTAATTAAAACATCGCAAACTCTCATGTCGGGGGTGTATGCAATTTTATTTGAATAATTGAAACTACCTCCGTTCAAAAAGCTGATAACCGTATTATTATCTTGGACCTTTTCGCCTTGTACTTTAACAGGTTTTAAAGGAATTTCGTTTCCGTTGGAGGTTTTAATGACGGGTGTAATTTCGCAAATAACTTTTTTGCGATAATATTTTTCGGGAAATTTACCTGAAATAGAAAATGCTACGCTATCGCCGTGCATTTCAAGAATTTGAGGAGTAAGTGTGTATTTAATAACACTTTGCTTTTTTTTCATCTTTTTAAGCCCCGTACATCCGCTAAAAGCAATGGCCGCAGCTAAAAAAAGAACGGCATACATTAAGGAATTCTTCTTCATATTTAATAATTGTTTAGTTATTAACTACTTTTTATTTTCGCTACAAAATTATAAATCATTTTTTTAATAACAAATTTTTATCTTGCTAAAAAAATATTTTATGAACACCTTTCATGTTAAGATATTTTAAAATTTCAGACTGAATGATATCAAAATCTTCTAAGTTATTAACAAAATCAAGGAGTTCCGTGTTTATGATTAGTACAGGCAATTCAGACTGAGTTTCAATAAATTCCATGTAGTTTAGATGAATTTTTTGCAAATATTCTTTACCGATATTTTGCTCGTATTCTCGTCCTCTTAGTTTTATTTGTTTTAATAATTTTTCGATAGGAGCATGTAAATAAACAAAAAGATTGGGTCGTGGGATGTTTTGATAGATAATTTCAAAAAGTTGTTTATACAAGGCATATTCGTCGTCGCTTAATGTTTCTTTGCTAAATATAAGCGATTTCATGAAGTAATAATCAGCAATAATGTAAGTATCGAAAAGAGTTGGCTGCAATAATTCATCTTTAAGTTGTTTGTAACGGTCGGCTAAAAAGGAAAGTTCGAGTGGAAATGCCCAGCGATGCGGATCGTTATAAAATTTTGGGAGAAAGGGATTTTCGGCAAACCGTTCTAAAATAAGTCGCCCCGAAAGTTTATTACATAATTTATGGGCGAGGGAGGTTTTTCCGGCTCCGATGTTACCTTCGATAACAATAAATGGAACGGATGAAATCATTCAGTTTTAAATTTTGGCTCAATTCCCATTTCGTAAAAGGTAAAAGCAAAAATATCGGTTGTTTCTTCAATAACTTTTGTGGTTGGCTTGCCGCTTCCGTGTCCGGCTTTGCGTTCTATGCGTATTAACATAGGGCGATTGCCCTTATATTTTTCTTGTAACGTAGCAATATATTTAAATGAGTGAGCAGGAACAACACGGTCGTCGTGGTCGGCTGTTGTTACTAATACAGATGGATATTCTACATTTTCTTGAATGTTGTGCAATGGAGAGTATTTATATAAAGCTTCAAATTCTTCTTTATTATCGCTCGAACCATAATCGGTAACCCAACTCCATCCGATAGTAAATTTATGAAAACGAAGCATATCCATAACGCCGACAGCAGGCAAAGCTACTCTAAATAATTCTGGTCGTTGATTGATAACAGCTCCTACTAATAGCCCACCATTTGATCCTCCTTGAATGGCAAGGTAATTCGGATTAGTATAATTGTTCGAAATTAAATATTCAGCTGCTGCAATAAAGTCGTCGAATACATTTTGTTTTTTCAATTTAGTACCTGCTAAATGCCAAGATTCGCCATATTCACCGCCTCCACGCAAATTTGCCATAGCAAAAATGCCTCCTTGCTCGAGCCATGCTAAACGAGTTGCCGAAAAAGATGGCATCAGACTGATATTGAAACCGCCATACCCATAAAGTAAAGTAGGATTTTTTCCATTCAACTGTATTCCTTTCTTATAAACTATAAACATGGGAACTTTTGTTTTATCTTTGCTTTCGAAAAATACTTGTTTTACTTCATATTCATTGGGATTGAAATCAATTTTAGGGCTAAAAATAAGTTCTTGTTGATGTTGATTATCTGTATTGATCCGAAAAATACTGGTAGGATAATTAAACGAAGTAAAGTCGTAAAATAATTCATTGTCGTAAGTTGTAGAATTCAAACTATTTACTGTACCTATTGTAGGCAAAGCAATGTCGTATAAATATTTTCCGTCGAGTGTAAAAACTTTAACCACACTTTGTGCGTCTTTCATGAAATTGACAACTATATGACTTTTAGTCAGCGTTGCATGTTTAATAACAGCATTGGTTTCGGGAATAATAGTTTCAATTTTTTTGGGGTCATTTAAAGAAACACGTATTATTTTATAATTATTGGCTTCGGAATTGGTTTTAATATACAGAAAACCTTGATGATGGTCAATAACATCGTAATCAATGTGGTAAGTATCGAAAATAGTGCGAATAGTGGGTTTAGTTTGATTTAAATCCATGAATGAAAGAGCATTACCAAGCTGACCTGCTTTACTAGAGGAAATACAAAGAATATTATCGTCGGAAGTAGTATAAGCGTAAAAATTTTGTAATGGTTCGTTTGGATTTTCTAACACAATAACATCTTCTTTTTGTGGGTTTCCTATGCGATGATAAAATAACTTGTGATATGTATTGCTTTGTGAGAGTTCTTGTCCTTTTTTCGGTGGGGTATAGCCGCTGTAAAAAATCCCATCCTGAAACCAAGCGATTCCGGAAAATTTTACCCATTTGAGTGTGTCTTTAATAAGCTCTCCCGTAGCAATGTTTTTGAAGTATATTTCGTTCCAGTCGCTACCAGATTTACTGATGGCATAAGCTAAAATTTTTCCATCGGGTGAAATTTTAATATTAGTTAAAGCAATTGTTCCATCTACCGAAAAAGTGTTGGGGTCGAGCAATACTTTTCCAGGTTCTTTAGGGTTTTGTGTAATGTACAGTACACTTTGGTTTTGTAAGCCGTTGTTTTTAAAATAAAAATAGTTACTGCCAATTTTAAAGGGTGCTGATTGACGTGCAAAGTTGAATAGTTCTGTTAATCGTTTTTTTAATTTTTCGCGAAAAGGAATGTTCGAAAGATATTGAAAAGTAACTTTATTTTGTTCATCAATCCACAGACTGACGTCGGCACAAGTGTCGCATTCGAGCCAACGATAGGGGTCAGCAACTTTTACTCCAAAGTAATCGTCAATTACATCAACTTTTTTAGTTACAGGATACATTATTCTGTTTCGATTACAAGATAATAAAACCAAAATCATAGCAACAATTATCGTATGATGTTTCATAGCTTATAAAATTTTTCAAAGATAACGATTAAAAATAAGATTGATTTATGTTATTTTTTCAGAATGGCAAAATTATGTTTCAAATTTTCGTATTTAACTAAATCGGCTTTTATGCTTCCAACAAGCAAATCGAATTGAATACGAACAGGAATAAAATTATTATCGTTCGATATCCATATAGTTACATCGTCTTGTGTATCGAAAATTCTACCTGGTTCTACAACAGGCGAAAATTTTAAACAATTTATTTTACCCAGGCTGCTTTTAATGGTTTCAGTTCCTTTATATCTTATTTGTAAAGTAAACATTCCGTCGTCGAAATATGTTTCTAAGGTAATAATGTCGCCTGTTTTTAAGTTTTTAAAACAGTTGTTTCGAGCATAATAAAATGCCGATAAAATATCCATTGTATTTTCGGGAACATTTACTTTCCCTTTTCGTTTACTAATCACAATGTTTTCTTTTCGGTTAAATAAAACTTCGTCGTAATACTTGTATGTATCTTCCGAAATATTTCGTATTGCTTTAACAGGCAAGCCTGTTTCGTAATCGACAAAGGTTTCGTAAACATCTCGCACTTTAAATAATTTATCGGCAATACCTGTTGAATATCCCGAAGCAACGGCATGAAAGTATTTTTTCTGATTCATTTCAAAATCCGAAACTTTAAGCATGGCATATCCTCCGTTAATAAAACCGTAATAAACTAAATATTGCAAAAATTCGCCATGTTTAAAAGCTGTAAACTTTTGTTCGGGCGGTTGCGAGAATAATGCATTAGAAATGATAAAAAAACTAATAAAATGTATTTTTTTCATACGAAACTTTTTGATAAAAATTTTTCAAATATAATACCACAATATCAAAGTAGTTTATCTTTAGGTGTTGTTGGTATAAAATCTTTTAAATATAAGGGTTCAAAGTAAGCCACATCTTCAAAAATTTGTTGTTCAAAGTACGATGGTGATATTAATCCTAAAGATAAAGCATTGGCATATATTTCGGGAAAAAACAAGAAAGATGCATTGGGGTTATTATTTAGAAACTTAAATTTTAAAACGCCATTTCCTACAAATGCAAGGATAAATTTCGAAAATTGCTCGAAAGAATCAGAATTGAGCACAAGCGTTTGTGTTTTCATAATTTGTTGTAATTGAGTGTCGAAAATAGCAGTGTAAACCTCCATTCGACGTGCATCGAGCATAGGACAAATATAATCTACTTTAATATGAGAATGCGTAGTAAGAAAATGTTGGGCAATAATTTTTAATCCATCCACAGCAATGAGTGGTATGTTTAATGCATAGCAAAGTCCTTTTGCAAATGCAGTTCCAATACGTAAACCTGTATAAGAACCAGGACCTTTATTAATAGCTACTGCTTGTAATTGATTGGATTTAATGTTTAATTCTTTAAGCAAATTATTGGTAAGAGGAGCTAATTGGGAAGCATGACTATTTTTTTCGTTGGTTTCTTTGTATCCAAGCAAATGATTTCTTTCGAAAATAGCAACAGAACAAATTTCGCCACTTGTATCAATATTTAGAATATACATAACCTATCAATATATGTTCTCTTTATTTATACGTAGTTAATTGTGAATTAGTTATAATAAAATTAAATAGATAATTCTTTCAATGATCTGCGAATGTCGGTTTCTTTAAATCCTAAGGCAAAAAGAGTTAAGCAATAAGCAAGTAATACGTGTTTTTCGTGTTCTTCTGAAATGGGTAAATGCGTAATTTCATCGAAGTAGCAAGGAATAAATCTGTCGCGTTCGTGATAGATAACAATTCGATCCATATCAATGGCAGCAACGGTACGTCCTTTATCAATTAAATTGCGAACGGTACGAGAATCAATGTCGGTAGAAAAAAACAACGGTTGTGCATCAATTCTGCTTTCGCTTTCATATACTAATGGCTGATCGGCATTGATAATAGCAAAGCCGTTTTTATCTATTTCTTCAACAACAACCGATTTAGCATAAGCAATATCTTCTATATCGCGAATATGATCGTATTCTAAATAAAGTTCTTGTTCATATAAATTAAGAAAAATACCGATATGGGCAGTTTCATATCCAAGCCCGTAGTCGAGAATGCTTTCTACGGGTGTTTCTAAAATAGCCATATTGATAGTAGGATCTTTAAGTAAAATAGCAACGTTGTGACTATCGGCAAGTTCGACGTGTTTTATGTGTTGATTGTTAATGAATATGCCTTCCTGGTTTAATAATCCAACATAATAATTATGACGATTAAGAGTTTCGTTAAGCCATTTAGATAAAGTTGTTTTTCCTTTGCTGCCGGTAATGGAAATAATAGGAATTTTAAAGGGTTCATTTTGAGGGAAAAGCATGTCTATAAAAATTTTTTCTACATGTCGTGGTTGTCCTATAGTGGGGTTTATATGCATTCTAAAGTCAGGGGCAGCATTAATTTCAATAACTCTACCTCCGTTTTCTGTGAGTGGGATGGAAATATTTTCAGAAATAATATCTATACCTGTAACATCAAGATTTAATATGCGGGCAATACGTTCACAAATAAATTGTGTATTGGGATGAACCATGTCTGTTACATCAACCGATGTGGCTCCTAAGCGCATATTGCCAGTATTTTTAAGGTACAGCTTTTTGTCTTTTTCAAGTACTGACGATAGTTGATATCCTTTAATATCAAGTATTTTTAACGTGTCTTCATCAATTTCTACTTTAGATAATCTGCCTTTGTCGCCAAATTCACGATCTGGTTGAGCATTCAGTTCGTCTATAAGTTGTTGAATAGTTTTTGTCCCATCACCTACAATAAAGGGAGCAATTAGTTGAACTGCTGCTGTATATTTTCCATTGATAATTAACATACGATATGTATTGCCAGTAATAAATTCCTGAACAATTACGTCGTCGTCGTATGCTTTAGCCCAAAAAAAGGCTTTAATTATTTTTTCTTCTGTATCGAGATGAACATTTACACGTTTTCCACGGTAGCCTTTGGTAGGTTTAATGACTAATGGTTTTTGCAATTGATGAAAAAAATTAAGTGCTTCGTTAATGTGTTGAGTAGTAATGCGTCGAGGTACAGGGATGCTCATTTCTTCGAGCATTTTGTATGTTATGTACTTATCGTCGGTATTTTCAACTGCTAAATAACTTGTGTACTGAGTAATAGTAGCACGGATGATTTTTCTGTAACATCCTGTTCCTAGTTGCACGAGGTTATACCGATCGAGACGAAGTGTAGGAATGCCCCGTTGGTGAGCTTCGTTTACAATTTGTTGTGTAGAAAAACCAAGCAATCTGCGTTCGCGAATAGCGATAAGATTTTGAATTATAGGATTAATATCTATGGGTTGGTTTGTTAGTAAATGATTTAAAATATGTATAGCCATTTTGCCAGCATAGATGCCCGCATATTCATCGAAAAACCGAATAACAACATTATATACACCTTTAACCTTGGTTTCGCGTGTTTTACCAAAACCAACATTCATGCCAGCAAGGTTTTGAAGTTCAATTGCTACATGCTCCATGACATGACCAAGAAGGGTTCCTTCGTCCATACGCAAAAATAAACCTCCTCGTTGTTTCATAGAGCAATGGTGCTCGATAAGACTAGGAATAGTTTCTTTCAGTTTATCATTGAAACCAGGAATTTGGTTGGTAAAAACTTCATCAAATTCGTTAAGTTGAAGCCTAAAACGAATTACCTGTGCCCCACTAAAATAATTCGCTCCAATAAGAGTTTTGTGTGATAATAATTGAATGGGATAATTTAAAAAAGGCTGTTCTACAATTTTAAGAACTTCTTGTTCGTTCATTTTAGATGATTTTAAGTTGGTAAAAATAACGAATTAAAGAATTATTTTCAAAAAGGTTCAGGGCTAAAAGTTATTCCTTTGGTCGAAATTCCAACATTAAACAAATATCGTTTTTGTGAACCATTGTTTTCTTTACTTATATCCATGTAATCGAATTTCAACATGGCTTGTAATTGCCATTTTTGTAATATTGTTCGATAAATGGCAAATGACAATATAGTTTGATGAGAATTATTGCCAATAAGCAAATAATTGCCGTAATCGGTACGATGGTCGTTGTATGAGCGATAAATGTTATTGCCTGCATTAAAATATGCAGAGCCTTGTCCCTGACGAGCATAAATGCCAAGCAAAGTAAATACCCATTGATTAGAATGTTGATATGAAATTTGTCCTAGCCATTCAATAAAATTTGCTCCTAATGGATGAGCTAACGACTGATGCATGTGTCCCCAAGCTCTTAGGTAACTATCGTGTGCATAAGTAAAAGGCCTAACAACGTTACATTCAATTTGAGAAAATAATAAATTGCTGCGAATAGGAATGAAAGATTTTATACCTGCTTGAAGTCCATACTTATTACCCCACCAATGGGTTTTTGATTTCCATTCAGATAATTTGAATTCGTCTAACAAGAATTGGCTGTATAAAAAAGTTGTTTTATATAATTTTAACCTAAAGCCAGCACCCATAAGAACATTGTCGGGTGAGCCAAGCGAAAATTCTACTGGACGAAAGAAAATAATAGGATTAATGTAGTTTATATCAAAATTACGGTTGCCAATACTATCATGAACTTGCCATATAACAGTTTCAAATGCATGAATGCTAATTCGTTTGTTTACATTCCAACTTAAATAATGTAATGTACTGTTTTTACGAGTATATTTATTAGAGAAATTATTCCATTTGGGCTCATTTAAAAAGCTATACAGAACTATGTATTCAACATTCCATTTTTTTGCAGTGCCTTTAATATAAGGAAAGGGCGAAGCATTGTCGGAAATAAACAAGGAACGCTTACCTTCGCCAATAAAATGCTTTCCATAACCAATGTCAAATGCTAAAAATGAGAATGTTTGCCAGCGAATAGTTGTTGTCGGAACAAATGTTGTATATAATTGATTGTGAATGGATTTATATTTACCAACAGAAGGAATAACGCCTAAAGAATCCATTGTCTTAGATAAAATATTTTCGGAAGTAATCAAATAAAATTCTGGATAAAACAGAATGCTTACTTTATTACGAAAACATAAACCAGAAAAGAATCCCCATCGTTGATAAGTTTGAAAATGTTGGTTAAATTGCAAATACGTAATTGGATAGAGAGCATAAGAAGACAAGGTATCGGAACGAAACTGATTTATAGAAAAATATGATGTAAGTTGCTTTGAGTTTTGCTTAATAAAATATGGTTTGATTGAAGTATGAACAGAGCTATCGTAGTGAAATAAATAATCAATCTTTAGATAATTATTGTTAAATAATGGATAGATAAAATTTTGACAATATATTTGGCTAATGGCAAGGGAAATACATATTAAAGAAAGTTTAAATTTCACGTAAAGTTGGTTATTATTTCGTAAAGTTGCATCAAAAATACGAAAAAACCACATAAATTTGTTACATGATTGCGATAACTGGTTCTACGGGATTTGTAGGTTCTCATTTGTTGGTAGAACTAATGAAAAGAGGCAAGGAAGTTATAGCCTTTAAACGTGAAACTTCTGATGTATCCTATACGCAAAAAGTTTTTGAACTTCATGATGCACTTCATTTATTTCACCAAATTCGATGGCGAAATTGTCATTTATCGAAATATAGCGAAGTAGTAGAAGCACTAAATGGAGTAGATGTAGTTATTCATGCAGCAGCTCAGGTTAACTTAAATGAAACGGGCAATAAAGGCATGATAGAAAAGAATATTAAAATTACTGAAAATGTAGTAAATGCTTGTATTCTTCAGCACGTAAAGCGGTTTTGTTATATTAGTTCTATTGCAACAATTACTCATTCGATAGATGGGGTAGGCAAAGAGAATTCTCCTTTTGAAATTTTAACTACCGAACATCCGTATACTGTATCAAAATGTTATGCCGAATTGGAAGTATGGAGAGGAATTCAGGAAGGCTTGCCAGGTTTTATTATCAACCCGTCGGTAATTTTAGGATATAGCCGTCAGTGGCAAATATTTGAATTAATGATTTCACAGTTGCAAAAAGGTTTTTATTATTATCCGTCGGGAAGAGGAAGTTTTGTAGATATTCGCGATATTGTTCGAATTATTTTACATATAACTTTTCATACTTCTATCACGAATCAGCGTTTTATTGTAACAGCAGAAAATGTTTATTATAAGGATTTTTATAAATATTTGTGTGAATGTTTAGGAATTTCCCAAGAACTTAAACCTATTAGCAAAGAAAAGCTGTTAATGTTGGGATATTTAGGCGAACTAATGTCGGTTGTTTCTAAAAAAAGGCTCATGAATAGATATACAGCTAGGTTATTGAATAAGGAATTAAATTATAGTAACGAAAAAATATGCGATGTATTGAATTATCAATTTATTTCGGTGAAGGAAAGTATTCAGTATTTGTATTCGATATATGAAAAAATAAATGCAACTTCGTACATTACATAACAAAAAAAGCTGCACAGGTTCGTGCAGCTTTTAAAATATGAGTTAAATACATTTAGCTCATGTGTTTCAAGTTAAGTGCATAAAGAATAATCATAATTACAGGAATAATAAATCCGAGTGTAGCCATCATTCCACCTAAACCAAATCCGACAAGAATAATAGTAGCAACAGGTGCAGCTAATTCACCAATAACATAAACATAAAAACCTTTTTTCATTAGTTTCCACATCCAAATTACACCGAGCAAGCAAATTAGTGCAGCTACTATATTTATAATGCCTAATAAAGTAGCATTTTGAGCAAGCTTATTTGCAGCATCTACGGCTTCATTTAAACTCGACATTGCCTGATCCATTCCTTCAACATTTTCCATTCCTTCCATCGAACTTAACCCTTCGGCATAAGATTGGCCAGCACTTGTAACTGCAGAGGTTACAGCACCTGCTCCCATGGTCATAATTCCACCAATAATTTGCCATGCTACGCCGATAAAACTTAAAATCCCTAATACTGTTAAAAACACGGGACGTTTTTTGGTTTCCATTACTTGTTCTTCCATAATAATAATTTTTTAGTTAAACATAAATTAATTTAATTGATTTACAAATGTAAAACCTTTTTTTAAAAATGCAAAAAAATGTTAATAAAATTAAAAAAATCATAATACAAATATAGCTTTTAAATGCGTCTAAAGACTTTTACTCAATTATGAGTTTTGCTGCAATATTTTCAGTAATAGATTGTAAAACAACAATATAAGATCCAGATGTAATGCCTGAAATATCCACAGCAATGTGCTTTTGATTTGAAATGTTATATTCTTTTGAAAATACTACGGTTCCATGTAAATCATAAATATTTACAGTAATTGCTGTATCTTCAATATTATTATTCCACTTAATATTTAATTTATTTTTTAATGGATTAGGCCATAAGGTTAAGCATATTTTTTCTTCTTTGGGATAAATAGAAAAACCCGTTGAACTTTTTAAAATATGCCATGTAATTTTATTGAAATGGATATTAGAGTGATTGTCAACTCTGACAAGCTGTGTAGTGTCAAAAACAATTACAGACAAAGTATTCCAACCAATCGAGAGTTGTTGCTCGTTAATTAAACATGAATTAGTATCACTAACAATAAGTGAAGAATTTAAATACCATTTGATAGAAAGAGTATTCGGAGAGGGTTGCAAGGCGTTAATAAAAAAGGAAGATGCAAAAACGTCAAAATTTATTATTGTATCTGAAGGGAAAAAATCCAAAATAGGATTTACTAATGAATGAATACGTTCCACAATAGCTTCTTTGCAAACGCTGCAAAAATTGTAAGATAAGGCTTGCATTTTGCAATTTTGTGAAGGTTTATACCAAGAGGGATCTCCAGTGTGAGGAAAAATACCAATACCAGTGCCTGTTGTGAGCCAATTTTTCCATTTTATTAACTGAGGATTGGATTGTTGAGTCATATTTGGTTTTTCTGCTGCATATTGAGCTCCTGCCCAATATTCGTCGGCAAGATAGGCAAACGAATGACCAGCCTCATGTAGCAAAATCTCGCTTGAAGCAGTATGCATGGTACTTGTAGCAACAACTCCTCCCGAACCACCATAATAGGGAGTATTGGCGATAATTAATACTTGATCATAATCGGGAAAAAATTGTGCAAGTGTGTTGAAAATATTAGAGTAATTGTTGGGGGTGACCAAACGATGAATATTATAACGATCAAAACTGCAACCAAAATAGGTGTTTTTAGCAGTTATGGGAACTTGTGGACTCGCTGTATAACAATCCGGAGCTGTGCCGGGATGAGAACAACCACTATCAGCAGAAGCAATTTTAATTACAAATACATTGAAAAATTGTTTGTATTCCTTCCAAGGTGAACAATTAAAAAAATAGTTTATCAATTGAGTGGCATCTTGTAAAAATTTATCTTGTTGATTGAATGTATAACCGTCACCCATGATTACAACATTAATAAGTTTATTTGTATGTCCATTATAGAAAATGGTGTCTAATCCCAAGGGTTGACTATACATAAAAAACTTAAAAAATATTATAGAAAACAAAATGATAAAAAATTTCATAGTTGAATAGAATTAAGAAAGCGAATATTTTTATTTGATGACATTTCAAAAAATTTTAATTCATTAATTTTTTGATGAGGAGGAATGGCAAAACGAATAAAAAAATCAGCAGAATCTAAATCAACAAGAACTCTATGAATATTACCTGTTTCGTCAAAAACTTCAATATGTTGATATAATGGATGTTCTATTGTTAAGCTATCTCTGTATTGTTGCCCTTGAATTTTAATAAACAAAATAGAAGTATTTAAAGAATTTTCAGGATACTTCTTTAAATTACCATTGGTGTAAATGGCATTAATTAACTTTACAGATGGTTCGGATTGCTTATAAATTCGTAAATGTAAAAAAGCAATTTGTGGCATTTTTTCATTATGACTTGGAATGAATGATTGAAAGAATAAGTTAAATAAAACAGAAAAAACGTAAACAGTTGAAAACATTGTTTTAATAATTTTAATCAAAAATAATAAAACTAGATTAAAATTTAAAATACAAATTCACCGATTATGAATTGCTCACTAAAGTTTGAACATTTAGATAAAAAAATATACCTTTGCTTTCAAACATAAAGTTCAAAGTATGGAAAAAGATCATTTAGTATTTCAACTAATAGAAGAAGAATATCAACGTCAATTAAATGGAATAGAACTTATCGCATCCGAAAACTTTGTTAGTCCTTATGTGCTCCAAGCAATGGGCTCAGTTATGACCAATAAATACGCCGAAGGTTACCCCGGAAAAAGATACTATGGCGGATGTGAAGTTGTAGATAAATCGGAGCAATTAGCAATAGATCGGTTAAAAGAATTATTTGGAGCCGAATATGCCAATGTGCAGCCACATTCGGGAGCTCAGGCCAATGCTGCTGTTATGCTTGCAGTATTAAAACCGGGCGATAAGTTTTTAGGACTTGATTTAGCACATGGTGGACACTTAACACATGGATCAGCAGTAAACTATTCAGGTATATTATATCAACCTATTGCGTATCAGGTACGCGAAGACACAGGTATGGTCGATTACGACCAGATGGAAAAATTAGCCATTGAGCACAAACCAAAATTGATTGTTGCTGGAGCATCGGCATATAGCCGCGATTGGGATTTTGCTCGTATGCGTTGCATAGCCGACAAAGTAGGTGCCTTGTTGATGGCAGATATTGCCCATCCAGCGGGACTAATTGCTGCCAAAGAATTAAATAACCCATTTCCGCATTGTCATATTGTTACTTCTACAACACATAAAACCTTAAGAGGACCTAGAGGAGGTATTATTATTATGGGCAAAGATTTTCCAAACCCATGGGGATTAACAACTCCAAAAGGAGAAATAAAAATGATGTCGGCAATACTCGATTCAGCTGTCTTTCCTGGAACTCAAGGTGGCCCGTTAGAACATGTGATAGCTGCAAAAGCTGTGGCTTTTGGCGAAGCTTTAACTCCTGGTTACAAGGAATACATTAAGCAAGTTAAGAAAAATGCCAAAGCAATGGCTGAGGCTTTTCTTGCAAAAGGGTATAAAATAATTTCCGGAGGTACCGATAATCATTTAATGTTGATTGATCTGCGAACTAAATTTCCCGATATTACAGGTAAACAAGTAGAAAATACTTTGGTAAAAGCACATATAACCATAAATAAAAATATGGTGCCATTTGATAGTCGTTCGCCATTCTTAACATCGGGTATTCGTGTAGGTACTCCTGCCATTACAACAAGAGGTTTAAAAGAAGAGCACATGCCAATTATTGTTGATTTCATTGATAAGGTTATTTCAAATATCAACAACGAAGAAATAATTAATAAAGTAGGGAACGATGTAAAAGAAATGATGTCGAAATTTCCACTTTTCGCCTGGTAATTAAACTTTATAATACCAACGATACCATTCTATAAATTTTTTAATACCAAATTGAATAGGGGTAAAGGGTTTGAAATTTAATAATTTATACAAAGCAGTTGTATCGGCATGAGTACTAACGACATCGCCGGGTTGTAAGGGTAAGTAGTTTATATGAGCTTTTAACTGAAGCTCATTTTCTATGGCAGCCACAAAATCCATTAATTTTACGGGACTACCATTGCCAATATTAAAAAGCTGATATGGTGCCGGTGTTTTATTTGAGTTATTTTTTTGGGGAGGTTTATTAATTAATAACGCAATTGCTTTTACAATATCGTCAATGTATGTAAAATCGCGGTACATGTTTCCATGATTGTAAACGTCAATAGGTTTATTTTCTAAAATATTTTTAGTGAATTTAAACAATGCCATGTCGGGTCTGCCCCAAGGGCCATATACTGTAAAAAAACGCAAACCAGTGGTAGGAATATCAAATAAATAGGAATAAGTGTGAGCCATAAGTTCGTTCGATTTCTTCGATGCCGCATAGAGACTAGCGGGAAAATCGACCATTTGTGATTCCGTAAATGGAATTTCTTTATTTAATCCGTAAACGCTACTACTACTGGCATATATTAAATGCTTAACCGGATTAAACCTGCAATATTCCAAAATGTTTAGAAATGCTTCTATATTCGAAGAAATGTAAGTATACGGATTTTCGAAGCTGTAACGAACACCAGCTTGTGCAGCTAAATGAATGATAATATCGGGGGCAAAATTTTTTATATATGATAAAATGTGTTTATTCTCAATGGAACACTTTAAAAATAGTAAATTGGGGTATGTATGGCTTTTTATTAATGTTTCTTCCTGAATATCTTCTTTTTTAAAACCAATGTCAAGTAATCGGTTATATTTTAATTGAGTATCGTAGTAATTGTTAATATTATCGATGCAAAGAATTAAATGTTCTTGTTGTTGTAATAACTTAGTTAAATGAAATCCGATAAAGCCAGCCGTCCCAGTTATGACAATGTTCATATGTTACAGTTTCTTCTTCATTTCTATTTCGTTAAAGCATTCAATGATATCTCCAACTTTAATATCATTAAATTTTTCGATGCCAAGTCCGCATTCTAAGCCGGCTTGTACTTCTTTAACATCATCTTTGAATCGTTTAAGTGAATTTAATTCACCGGTATAAACAACAATTCCGTCGCGAATTAACCGTATTTTTGCATTGCGTACAATTTTTCCTTCATGAACAAGACAACCTGCAACGGTTCCAACTTTGGCGATTTTAAATGTTTCTTTAACTTCAGCCGAACCAAGAATTTCTTCTTTAATAACTGGCGATAGCATTCCTTCAATAGCTTGCTTTATTTCTTCAATAGCATCGTAAATTATAGAGTAGATGCGTATTTCAATTTGTTCTTGTTCGGCAAGTTTACGAGCTGCCATAGAAGGACGTACCTGGAAACCAATTATTAAAGCGTCGGAAGCTGTAGCCAGCATAACATCTGATTCGGATATTTGGCCAACGGCTTTATGAATAACATTTACTTGAATTTCTTCGTTGCTTAGCTTAATTAGAGAGTCGCTTAAGGCTTCGATAGAGCCATCTACGTCGCCTTTAATAATGATATTCAATTCTTTGAAGTTTCCAAGTTTTAAGCGGCGACCAATTTCTTCGAGAGTGATATGTTTTTTTGTTCTCAGTCCTTGTTCGCGAAGAATTTGAGCACGTTTTGTAGCAATATCTTTGGCTTCTTGTTCCGATGTTAGTACATTAAATTTGTCGCCTGCTTGGGGTGCACCATTTAAACCCAGAATTTGCACCGGAGTAGAAGGTCCTGCTTCAGAAAGTCGTTGATTGCGTTCATTAAACATGGCTTTTACTTTGCCATAATATGTGCCGGCTAAAACTATATCGCCTATGCGCAATGTTCCGTTTTTAACTAATACGTTAGCAACATATCCTTTCCCTTTATCGAGCGACGATTCTATGATTACACCTGAGGCACGCCGCTTAGGATTGGCTTTTAAATCGAGCAAATCGGCTTCAAGCAAAACTTTTTCGAGCAGAAGGTTAACATTAAGTCCTTGCTTTGCCGATATTTCTTGAGATTGATATTTACCGCCCCATTCTTCTACTAATAAATTCATATTAGCAAGCTGTTCGCGAATACGGTCGGGGTTTGCTTCGGGTTTATCTATTTTGTTAATGGCAAATATCATAGGTACGCCTGCTGCTTGTGCATGATTAATTGCTTCAACTGTTTGTGGTTTTATGCCATCGTCGGCTGCGATAACAATTATTGCAATGTCGGTAACCTGAGCACCACGGGCACGCATTGCTGTGAAAGCTTCGTGACCAGGTGTGTCTAAAAATGTGATGGTTCTACCGTTTTCTAGTGTAACGCTATAGGCACCAATGTGTTGGGTAATACCACCGGCTTCGCCTGCAACCACATTAGTATTACGAATGTAATCGAGTAATTTTGTTTTCCCGTGGTCAACATGTCCCATGACAGTAACTATTGGCGGGCGAGGTTGTAAATCTTCTTCGTTATCTACTTGATTGTCTTCGTAGTCGGTTTGTACTTCTACCGTAATAAATTCGGTTTTGAAGCCAAATTCATCGGCAATAATAGTTATAGTATCTGCATCGAGCCTTTGATTTATAGAAACAAAGAGGCCTAAACTCATGCATGTTGCAATTACCTCATTTACAGGCACATTCATGAGGCTGGCTAATTCGTTGACAGATACAAATTCTGTTATTTTTAGTATATGCTTTTCTTTTTCTTGTTGTTCGAGTTCTTCCTGAAGTTTTTGTTTGATATCATCGCGTTTTTCTTTTCTATATTTAGCGGCTTGTGATTTTGCTCTATTTTCCATCATAGAGATGGTATTTTTGATAGAGCGTTCTACTTCTTCTTCATCAACTTCGAACCGATGTTTTTTCTTTTTGTCTTTTTTAAAGAATTTTTTGCTGGGCTTTTCGTGTTCTTTCTTTTGTTGAATTTCTGTAGGATCTGTTACAGGAGCAACTTTTGAAACATTAATTCGCTTACGTTTACGTTTTTTTTCTTCTTTATCTTTTTCTTGCGAGGTTGAGAAAACAGGTTTTGGTCCTTTTTCTGTTTTTTCTTTTTTTGTTTCGTGGGGTTCTTTTGTTTTTTGCGGTTGTTTTTGATACTGGTTGATGTCTATTTTACCAACAACGTTTGGCCCTTCAAGTTTTATTTTTTCGGTTCTGTATATTTCTTCAGAAACTTTTTCTTCTTTTTTTACTTCAGTAATATCGGCTTGAGGAGGAGTATAATTCTCGGTTGTTGAAGATTCTTTAGTTTCTTGTTGTATGTCAATGGATTTTTCTTCTTTTTTCTCTTTCTTTTTTTCTTCTAAATTAATTTTTGTAATTACTTTAGGAGCTTCTATTTTAGGAATTTCTGTTTTTATTTCTTCTTGCGTTTCTTTTTGGGGCTCAGGAGGTGTAGTTGTTTTTACATTAGGTATGTCAGCTTTTTCTTGTTTAATGGGTGTTTCTTGTTTTGGTTTTTCGGTTTTTTTGCTTTCAGAAAGGTCAACTTTTCCTAAAATTTTTGGACCCGTAATAATGGGTTTCGTTAGCGGAATTTCATCATCTTCTTCCAGTTCTTCGGGTTGAGTTTTTTTGGAAGATACGTCGTCGATTGTTATACTTTGGGTATTTTTAGTAGAAATATTGATATTTTCAGCTTTATTTTTTAAATTTTTATCGGAACCAAATTCTTTGAGCAATTCCTCATACATTTCGGGTGTAATTTTTGTTGCGTTTGGATTATCTTTATCTACAACAATTTTAAATTTTTTGCTGAGTAAAAATTCAACAACTCTATCAACAGAAATGTTTAGCTCTTTAGCTACTTTAGGAAGTCGGTGTGCTTTTGCATCGCTCATAGTCTTAGTGGTTTTTATGTATTTGTAATTTTATTCAAATTCGGCTCTTAAAATATCCATGACATTTTGAATAGTTTCTTCTTCTAAGTCGGTAAGGCGGGCAAGATCTTCAACGGAATATTTCATTACACTTTTAGCTGTGTCGCAACCAATTTTCTTAAGTTCGTCAATGACCCATTTATCGATTTCATCGGAGAATTCATCCAAATCAATATCTTCTTCTTCGCCTTCAGCAAGATTTCTATAAACATCTATTTCGTATCCTGTTAGTTGGCTGGCGAGTTTAATGTTGAAGCCGCCTTTTCCTATAGCCAGCGAAACCTGATCGGGGTCGAGATACACTTCGGCTCGTTTTTCGCTTTCTATTATTTTAATGTCTGATATTTTTGCAGGGCTTAGTGCACGCTGAATATATAAAGCAGTATTTGTTGTGTAATTTATTACGTCGATGTTTTCGTTGCGAAGTTCTCTAACTATGCCATGAATTCTTGAACCTTTAACACCGACACATGCTCCAACAGGATCGATGCGGTCGTCGTACGATTCTACAGCTACTTTGGCTCTTTCGCCGGGAATGCGGACTATTTTTTTGATAGTAATAAGCCCATCATATATTTCGGGTACTTCTTGTTCAAACAATCGTTCCAGGAAAACGGGTGAAGTACGCGAAACAATTATATTGGGTGTGTTATTTTTCATTTCTACTTTAATAAGTACACCTCGAACAACGTCTCCTTTTTTGTAAAAATCGGATGGTATTTGCTCACTTCGGGGAAGAATAAGTTCGTTGCCTTCATCGTCGAGCAATAAAATTTCTTTTTTCCATACTTGGTATACTTCGCCACTAACTATCTCGCCAATTTTTTCTTTATATTTGTTAAAAACGTTGCTTTTTTCATATTCAAGTACTTTTGATTGAAAATTTTGACGCATAGCTAAAATAGTGCGACGATTGAAGCGACTAATTTCAATTTTTTCTGATACTTCTTCATCTACTTCATAGTCTTCATCTATTTTTTTTGCTTCTGATAAAGGGATTTGAGAAACAGGATCGGTAAATTCTTCGTCGGGTACAACAACTCTATTGTGCCAAATTTCTAAGTCGTTTTTGTCGGGGTTAAGAATAATATCAAAATGCTCGTTTGTGCCATATTCACGCTTAATAGCATTGAGTAATACTTCTTCGAGTATTTTCATAAGTGTAGGGCGATCAATGTTCTTTTGTTCTTTAAATTCAGTGAAAAATTCCGTTAAATTCAAATTCTTCATAAGCCTATGTTCGTTTAAAATATGATTATTTTAACAGATTGAATAAATTCATTAAGAAAAACTGTTTCTATTTTTTCTTTTTTGGTTTCTTGAATGATTGTTGTTTTGGTGGGTGTGTATTCGTGAAGAGTGCCAATGTGTTTTTTGCCATCGCGGGTTTTAATTTCTACTTTTTTGCCTATGTGCTTTAAAAATTGTATGGGTGCACGGAGAGGTTTATCAATTCCAGCCGAAGAAACAGTTAGTTCAAGAGTATTGGGTTGAGGAAGTTGTTGAATAATGTGTCGCAAAACTGCTGCACAATCGTCAATAGTGATTCCTTCTAAACTTTCGATAAAGATGGTAAAATGGTGTTCTTTGTGTTCGGTGATTTCAATCACTTCGAACGCTTTCCCAATGTTGGCAGTTAATGCTATTTGTTTTAATTCTTCTTTGTTCATAGTTTTGTTAAACAAACAGGGGACTTATGAGTCCCCTGTAAAAATTCCCCACAAAGATGTTGCAAAGTTAATAAAAAAAATTATTGTGAATACTTTTTTTACAAATTATTTAACCGATTGTATATATTCATTTAGTTCTTCGATAGAAGATTCGAAGTTAAAGGCATCGTTTACTTTAAAGTAATTCCCCTTATCGTAAGTGTAAGTGTAGGCATATTTGGCAAATTCGAGTCGCGTGTTTTCGAAACCAAATGATTTCATAATATCTCTTACTTGTGTAGCAAGTAAGCAATTTGAACTAGCAATTTGTTTTGCCATAGTGAGTTTTGCGTCTTCAAACGATTTTGATTTAATAGAGGATAATGCCGATTGGAAGTCTGTTTCATTCATTGGTCGGGCACAATTAGTATTGCTAGGGCTTGCAGGCTGAATAACTGGTTGTGTAATAGGAATAGTATTTGCAGGAACAGTTGTTGTTGTCGTAGTTGTTTGATGAGTTACTACAGTGGTTTGTTGAACACCTGAAACGCCTGTTTGCATTTGAATACCTGTTGGAGTTTCTGTAACAGACATGTTTAAGTTGATATTATTGTTTTGTGTTGGAGTAGTAGGTTGCGTAGGTTGTGCTGTGGGTGTTGGTTGTGTAGTAGCAGGTTGTGCAGGTTGACTAGGTTGAGTTTTCGATAAAACTTCAAATGTTGCATCGAGGTCTCGAATTTCGTATTTCTTTTTCTTTTCGTTGTAGCGTATCATATATTTAACATGACACCAGTTCTCATCAACATCGACAACTTGATAAGTTTTATCAACACTTCCTAATTTGGGGTCTTCGAAAATGATTTTTACTTTTCCCCATTTCATGTTTACAGGTATGTTTTCAACTAAATATTGGGGTTCTTTGTTTATTTTTTTTCCATCAACAATAACCCAAAATTTTTCTCCTTCTTTTGTAAAAAAAGTTAAAAGCCCTTGTGAGGAGCAGATATTTACAATTAATAGACTAGCTATAAGAACTAATATTGTTTTCATAAACTATTTATTTTTAATGTTTTCTAATTCTGGAACTTTTACTTTTTGTGGTGCAAAATTGATTTGACGGCCGAAAATAAGTTTAACATCTAAAACTTTTGATTTGAATTCGGGAATAGCATCGGCATAATCGAGTATTTTATATGCCAATTCGTCGGGACGGTCTTTATAGGTAAGATTAAGTTTTGTATAATTTTCGAAACTTACAATTTCAATATTGCCTCCAAATCGTCCGTCGCTTAAAAGTTTATCGCGTAATGTTCTAAAATCTCTAAATGTACCGATAGAATAAAATCGTAATTCGAAAGGTGTACCATTATTTACCCATCCACCTATGTACGAATTGAATAAATATAGCAGTTTTGTAATACCTTTGTTAACAGCCTCCCGAATGCCTTCATACAAAACCGATTGTTTATCTAAACCTGTTTTCCAGTCGCTTTCTAATGCAATTGTTCCTAATCCTTCGGCGGTACAGTTATCGAAAGCTTTGGCTTCGATAATAACTTTTTGTGCTGTACGGGTATCGAATGCTTCGCTACGTGAAGAAACCGAAATATTAGATATTAAAATAACAAATTGAGCATCGGCTTTCATACCAATATGTTGTACGTATGATTCTTGATTGCCTTCGGATTGATATATTCCCTGAGCTTCTTTTAGCAATGCGGCAGAGCGTTCTTTTTCAATGTAACGGTATTTTCGTTCGGCGAGAAATTCGTTTATACGTTCAACAGCAAAATCGTAAGTAGCTTTTTCTTCTGGTTTTATTTTGCGAGGGTCATACATTACTAAGAAACGAACGCCACCGATAGCTTTTGATAAAAGCTGCATATCGGCTTTTAAAGGATTGAGGCTTACTTTTGCTTTTATGGTGAGTTCGTATCTATCAGGGAAAGGCACTTCTTTTACAACTGAGTAGGAGGCTACATAACCTTCGGTTTTTGCCGATACAGCATCTTTAATTACAACAAAATTTTCTACATTCGTTTCGGAAGTAATGGCAACACCTGCGGCTTGTCCTACAGCATTACGAAGAGCATCTTGCAGAGCATCTTCACGTTTTAACCCAACTCCCTTGGCTTCAACTTCTTTCAGGCTATTGTCGTTAACTAAATTATTATTAACAGTAATTGTTGTAGGAGTTGTTGTTGGTTGCATAACTGGTTGTGATGGAGATGAAGGGGTGGGAGTATTAGACTCAGTTTGCTTTGTTGATTTATTTTTTTTATTCTTTTGGGCATTGGCGTTGTTTGCAATAAAAAATACAAGCAATGCAACAATGAAAACATAATATTTCATAGAGCCTAAATTTTATTAAATTAACATTAACAAAAATTTTCCAATTTTTCCGGCAACTTCACCGATTTTTTTCCAGTTTACTTTTTTAAGGCTATTATTATCTATAACCATTTTGCCCGGTTCAGTACGTAAAACATTTAATACTTCGACACCTTTTTTAAAACCAAGTTCTTTCATGATTTCTTCGCTAGCCGATAATAATTTTGGAAACTTTCCTGTTTTGGGGTCATATAATTTTGATAAGTCCAACACGAGATTATTGTTTTCGTCAACTATAATTGGAAACATAGAAGGATCGAATTTTTTACCACCTAAATTAAATGCTAAAGCTTGTAATGCTTGATCTTTTACATTGTCGGGGATTTGATTTAATACATCACTAGCAGTAGAAACTTTCTTTAAATCGGGAATATCTTGATATATGGCAGGAGCTAAACCATTTTGTTCATAAAGAGGAACTCTCATTCTAACCTCAATAATTCCATTTTTTTCAATGGGTTCTCCAATCATTTGTGCACCTTTAATGACACCATCTACACGTGTGTAAATATAATCACGAGTAGTAATCATGTCTTGCACTGTAGTTTCGCTAGTAACATTTACACCTTTGATGATTTCAAGTAAATTTCTTTGAGCATCGACAACAGCTCCTCGTTGTGCCATGAGTTTTGCCTGAGCAGGATTTTTAAATCGTTCATTATCAATAACTGATTGTCCTTTTGCTTCGATGTATTGTTCGGTCCAATTTATTTGACCATTGGGTTTTTCTTGAATAATGGGTTTGCTTTGCTGAAGTATTTGTTCAACATTTATGGGTGCTGGTTCGGTAGTAGTTGTAGGTTTGCTTTCTGTTGGCTTAGTATCGAGAGGTTTTTTCTCGTTAGAAATATTGAGTTGCGGTGTTTTAGACTCAGCAGGTTTGTTTTCTTGTTGTGGAGATATTTCTTTCGAAGTTTCGGGCTTAACAGTTTGTTCTTGTTTTACAGTTTTGTTTTTTTTCGTTTTTTTCTTGTCTTGGGCATGCATTTGCAACGACAGCATTAGCATGGCACATAATAAAATAATAATACTTTTTTTCATAAGATATTTAGTTTAAATTATGTCGTGTTAAATTTCAAATTTAGTGCCAAAAAATTTCATTATTCAAAATTACAAATTATTTTGATTTTAAAATAGTTGTGCAGCTTCTTTTTTTAAAAAATCAATAGCAGTTCGAATCGGTGTTGGATTGAGCAACATCCATTGAGCCATAATTTTTTGACTAAGTTCCATGCTTGAGCTATTAGGATTTACTTCTTCGGCAGAAATATTTATTATTTTAATAACATTTTCTTTTGCAGATACGACAACGTCCCAAGCTTGCGAGGATATATAAAGTTGTTGAGCCAGATTGTGTTCAAATTCTGCTCTGATTAAGCTAAGCATTTCTACTTGAAGTTGTCGGGCATTCATTTGTTGAGTTTGTAATCGAATAATAAGTGAATTTGGCGACATTCGTTCTAAAAATAATATCATACGTTCGTATGCTTGCAATCTTAGTGGTAAAGTAATTTTTATGTGTTGATTTTTTTGTTCCCATAATCTTTTTTTTCGTTCATTTTCGAAAAACATGTTTAGCAATAAATAAGCCGTTCCAAGTACTAATGCACCAACTAACACGATGAGAATACCTACAATAATTTCGTTCATGTTAAAAAATTTTTACAATGATACGCAAAATTATGCAATATAATTCCTAACTTTGCATGCCTAAATCATTTTAGTTATTAACAATGTTAGTAGAAACAGAAACAGTTAAAGCTAATCCAATGGATTTAATTGCCGACCGAGTTAAAGCCTTATCCGAGTCTCAAACATTAGCGATGACTCAAAAAAGCCGCGAACTTAAAGCTCAGGGAATTGATGTAATCAATTTAAGTATAGGAGAGCCCGATTTTCCTGTCCCAAAGCACATAAAAGAAGCTGCAAAAAAAGCTATAGACGACGATTATTCGTATTATACTCCTGTAGCAGGTTATGACGAATTGCGTAAAGCAGTAGCAGAAAAATTCATACGCGATAACAATTTACATTTTAAACCCGAGCAAATAGTTGTATCAAATGGTGCGAAGCATTCCATTATGAATGTAATTCTTACTTTGGTAAATCATCAGGACGAGGTAATAATTCCCGCACCATATTGGCTTAGCTATTATGAAATGATTCGATTGGCTCGTGGCAATCCGGTGGTGATTCCTACAACAATAGAAAATAATTTTAAAGTTACTCCCGAACAAATTGAAACAGCAATTACACCGCGAACAAAAATATTTTTGTACAGTTCTCCATCTAATCCGACAGGTTCATTATATTCACGAGACGAACTTAAAGCTTTCGCAGAAGTTTTTAGTCGTCATAAGCATGTAATGGTTGTTTCGGACGAAATTTATGAGCACATTAATTTTGTTGGTAAGCACGAAAGTATTGCTCAGTTCGAAGAAATAAGAGATCAGGTAGTAGTAATAAATGGAGTTTCGAAAGGCTATGCCATGCCGGGTTATCGCATAGGATACATGGCTGCTCCGACGTGGATAGCCAAAGCGGCTATAAAAATACAAGGTCAAATGACTTCGGGAGCATCAAGTATTGCACAAATGGCTGCACTTGCTGCATTAAAGGGCGATAATTCTACTATTCATGCAATGCGTGATGTTTTTTTACATAGACGAAACTTAATTTTATCGCTTTTGAAAGAAATTCCCGATTTAATTACTAATATTCCCGATGGTGCCTTTTATATTTTTGCCGATGCACATAAATACTTGGGACGTACAGATGGTAAAGTTACAATTAATACAGACGATGACTTGTGCATGTATTTGCTTAACGATGCTCATGTTGCCTTAGTGGGTGGTACTGCTTTTGGAGCTCCCGGATACATAAGGTTTTCGTATGCTACGTCAGACGAAAATATTATTAAAGCGATTCAAAGAATCAAAGAATCATTAAAAAAACTTTACTAGTAGTTTTTTGTTATTTTGATTGCAAGTAAGTGTAGTGAGCTATATTTTCTAAAACTTCTAATCGTTCTAAGGCATCGGATAAGTTTTTTCCTGTAGTAATTACTCCATGATTTTTTAAAATAAGCACATCGTAAAATTGAATTTTTTCTTCTACTTCTTTGGCTAATTCAGTAGTTCCCATGGGAGCGTATTGACAAGCACCTGTTTTTTTAAGAAAATAAATGGCTTCGTCTAATAGATTTATTTGAGGTATTGTGCCTGTGATAGAAAGCCATGTGCTCCAAAAAGGGTGTGCATGTATAATAGCATAAATATCGGATCTTTTAGAATAAATAGCTTGATGAAAAGGAAATTCCATGCTTGGTTGTGATGATGAAGGTAAAAAAATTTCGTTATGTATATCGTAAACAAGTATATCGTTATGATGTAATCTTGCTTTATCTTTTTGTGATGGTGTTATGATTATGTATTGCTGATAACGAACACTAATGTTTCCGCTCAGTGTAGTGGTTAATTTCTGCTGGTATAAACGCTGCATAAAGTATGCAACTTCTGATTTTAGCCATTCAAGTTCATTCATATTACATCTGAAGTTTTATTAAAAATTCCTTTTTCGGTAATGTAAGCTGTAATGAAGGATGCGGGTGTAACATCGAAAGCTAAGTTATATGCAGGAAACTCGTACGGAAAAATTTTAGCCCAAAAGGTGTTATGATTCCATTCTACAAAAATATCATGAAGCTCTTTAGAATTACGTTCTTCAATAATAACACTTTGTCCGTCGTGAATGTCAAAGTCGAAAGTTGATAGAGGCGCAGCTACATAAAAAGGGATATGGTTATGATAAGCAGCTAATGCTTTTAAATAAGTTCCGATTTTATTGATGGTATCTCCGTTTTTAACAATGCGATCGGCACCAACAATAATCAAATCAACTTTATGTTGAAGCATAAGTTGTCCTGAAGTGTTATCGGCAATAATATGAAAGGGTATTTTTTCGTTGTATAATTCCCATGCTGTAAGTCGTGCTCCTTGATTTAATGGGCGAGTTTCATCTACCCAAACATGAACGGGTATTCCTTGCCGATGAGCTTCGAAAATTGGTGCTAAAGCTGTTCCATAGTCACCACAAGCTAACCAGCCAGCATTGCAATGAGTAAGAATATTTACGGGTCGGCTATTAGTAACATAAAAGTCATATATAAGACGAAAACCATGTAGTCCGATACGTTGAAATGCAGTGAGTTCTTGGTTAACAAAATGTTGTACTTTTTCCCATACTTCTTCTTCGGTTGTAGAGTAGGATAGATGAGAAAATACTTTATCGGCACCAACTTTAAGATTAACAGCAGTAGGACGACTATTAATGAGTAAATCGTAATCATGTTTTATTTTTTCGATATTCCCTTTGTTAATGGCAAATGATAACCACATAGCATAAGCAGCAGTTAATCCTAATGCTGGTGCTCCTCTTACTTCGAGAGTTTGAATAGAATATATAACTTCTTGTATGCTTAAACATTTTTTTATTTCAAAACGAAAAGGCAATAATGTCTGATTAATGAGGTATATTTCTTTATTATAATAATCAGCCCAAACAGATTGATAATATGCACCATTAACTCTCATTCTATTGTAATTTCATAGATTTTTCCTACATGTTTATTTTTCAAAAAAGGAATAAAATCTTGTTCAAAAACAGGTACGGGCCACCATTCAGATAAATGATATTCTTGATTTACAATAAGTACCATTTGATTGTTTGGAATAGAAGTGTTTTTGTAGCTCATATAACCTATTTCGGAAAGCATATTTTTTTCGGGACCAATTCGCCAAATAATTTCACAAGGCTTCCATTCTATTTGAAAATAATAATAATCTTTTAAAAAAACATCTTTGTGCGAAACTGGAGCACGAATCGTTAAAGCTTGATAAAGTTCATCCCAACGCAGTGCTTCGTATTCTTTTTGTTGGTGTTTAACATATTGGAGTGGGTAGTTAAAATTAGGAGGATCGCTTGATGCTAGGTCCCAGTTGGTAAGAGCAACAATAATTGTATCGTCATGCTGACCTTTATAATTCTGAGAAAGTCTTTCTTTAACTTTATTGTTATAATAATGGGGCGGCCAATATGGACTTGCTTTTACTATTTCAAAATCTATTTCTGAGTAAGCTGTATAATGACTTCTTTCGCCTTTTGGATTGCCTTTTGGGGTGTATCCAGAAGGGCTATACCGACGATTGTTCCAATCATGTAAATCTTGAGTAATAAGCCAAATGGCGTGAGTTATACCATTCCAAATATTTGATTTGTTAAGCATTGGCGAAAATTTTACTTTAGCAGTAATTTTGCCATAAGTTATACCTATACGGGTTTTAATTCCAACATTTAGTTTAGCGGCTTTTTCAAGTGTTTCTGAAGGAGGATTGAAAATTTCAATGTGAGTTTGTTTATCGGTTACATTTGCACAAGCACAAGTTGTATTTCTGATCCACGAAGATTTGCGCGAAGAAATATTGGCATACATTTTTTTATACCGTTCGTAATCGTCAATAGTGAATGGTTCTTTTTCCCAATCGACGATAACAGGTATTGTATGGAATTTAAAATGACGGTTCTCGTGCGAGAAAAAATGTTCGAACAAAGCGTGCCGAAATAATGAATACGACGTACCACATAAGTTATCCTCAGCTACAGTAGTGTTTGCCGGTAATTTAGCTTTATCGACAAAAACTCCGTTGCCGGGTGTAATGTGTAAGGTTAGTTTGACTAAAAAAGTATCGAGAAAAACATTTACGCCTTCTATGTTTTTTCCATCGCCATATAAAAAATAGTAATATGGATTTACAAATAATCCTTTTTCGTTTGTTTTGTATGTATATTGAATATAGCTGGGAATTTGTTTCAATGCTGTTTCGCTACATACAACAAGCAACGAACTGTAATACCCCATACGGGGGTTACGTTTCCATCGATGATTGACATTGCCATTATTCCGTTGATCTTTTAAAACCCAAATAGCATCCATATAAGCTTGTTCATCAAAAGTTAAGGAATTATGTTTTGCTTTTTCTTCAACACTTTTTTTCCATTCGGGGTTATTTTTGATATTATGGATAATAGCAAAGATAGAGCTGTCGTTAATATACCATTTTTCTAGGGGTGCACCAAAAAATCTTTTTTCGAAGCGAGGATTACCGGCAATAATAAAAGAATCGATTACTTCGGCTGAAGTTATTTCTTTAAAACCAGTAGAATCGTACCAGCTACCGTAAAAGTTTTCGTAAGAAAGACTATCTGTTTCAGGAAATTTATAACTTTCGTTCTGATAGAAAATTTTATAGTAATATCGTTCATTTGTTTTGGGTTTTAATGAAAAACGAAAGTATATGCTTGTAATCATACTGTTATCTTTCTGCCTATTATTATTTGGGAAAACAATACCATTAAAAATAATGTCTTCTGTATTAACGGAATATGTGCTATCTTTAAGGTTATATCCTATGTGGGCTTGTATGATTTCAGAATTTTTATGCGAAGTACATGAAAAAATAAATGCTAAGATGATAAAAAATAATATGTTTTTCATTATGGAACAAATTTTGACAAAAATACGTAGAAGAAAACGAAATATGAAACAAATCATCGGTATAATACTTTTGTTGTTTAATAATTTGTTGGCTCAAACAATTGAACCTACGGAACAAAATGCATTGATAAATATTGAAGTTACAGATTTTAAACAAAATGCACATCCTAACGAACAAATATGGCTTATATCGAAAAAAACTTCAAAAAAATATTTTGTTAAGACCGATCAAAAAGGGAAAGGAAAAATTCTTTTGCCCGAAGGCGATACTTATGATATTGAATATCGCGATTTTATGGAACAGCAAAATTATTCAACTATAACAATACCAGATCAACCGGGAGCATATACGTATGAATTAAAAATAAAATTCGAACCTGCCAAAACGTACGTGCTTAAAAATGTTCATTTCGAAACGGGGAAAGCGTCATTAACAGCATCGTCATATACAGCGTTAAATCAGTTGGTAGAAGCGATGAAAGCCAAACCTACTTTAGTTATTGAAATTGCAGGACACACAGATAATGTAGGTACTTATGAAACAAATTTGCAACTTTCGCAAGCAAGAGCCGAAACAGTTAGAAATTATTTAATATCAAAAGGGATTGCTGCAGAAAGGATAATAGCCAAAGGATACGCCGATACGCAACCGATTGCAACAAACGAAACAGAACAAGGTAGAGCCAAGAATCGTCGAACCGAAGTTAGAATAATTAAAGAATAGTTTGTTTATTTTTTAATAAATCACTTATTTTGTGTTAATTAAAAAAAATAATGCCATTCATGGTTACAAAGTTCTTCTTATTATTATTTTTTGTAGTAGTTAATTTGCCTTTGTTTTCACAGCGTCAGAGCGATCAATTTATTGAAAAATTTTTAAAGGCTGAGCGTCTGATAGAAAAAGGCGATTTCCCTTCGGCATTAGTTATCTACAAAGAATTATTAGCAGAACAGCCCGATAATGCCAATCTGAATTTTAAAATGGGATTCTGTTATTTGAATACAGTATTAGAGAAAAATAAAGCTATAGAATATCTCGAAAAAGCCGTAAAAGATATAGAAAAAGATGCCGATATAGACGATCCTGAAGAATTAGCAGCCCCTGTAGAAGCATGGTATTTTTTAGCTAAAGCATATCATCATAATTATCAATTTAACAAGGCAATAGAAATTCTTGATTCTTTAAAACAAGCAATCCCCAATTATAAAAAAGAATTTACAGAAAATATTGATGAGTTGTATGAATATTGTAAAAATGGAATAGAACTAATGAAGTACCCAATACAAATGCAGATTACAAATCTTGGCGGAATAATAAATACAGAATTTGACGAACATAGTCCTGTATTTTCAGCTGATGAAACAACTTTAATTTTTACATCAAAGCGTAAATCTGAATTACATAAAACACAAACCGAAGACGGACAATATTATGAAGACATTTATATTTCACAAAAGTTGTCCGATGGGCAATGGACACAGCCACAACCAATAAGTCAAAAAATAAATACTCCGGGGCATGAAGCTTCCATTGGTTTATCGCCCGATGGACAAGAACTATATATTTATCGCGACGAATCAACATATTTAAATCCGCGTGATGGAAACATTTATGTTAGTTATTTACAAGGCGATGAATGGACAACACCAGAAAAAATTGCTATAAATACAAAATACAACGAAAATCATGCAAGTATTTCAGCCGATGGACAGGAATTGTTTTTCACTAGCGATCGTCCTGGTGGTTATGGGGGAATGGATATATATTTATCGAGGCGATTGCCAAATGGGAAGTGGGGAATACCTATGAATGTAGGTCCTAAAATTAATACCAGCAAAGATGAGATAAGTCCGTTTATTCATCCCGATGGTGTAACCTTATTTTTTAGTAGTAAAGGACACAATAGCATGGGCGGACACGATATTTTTTATGTTATTCGCGACGAAAATGGCAATTGGAATACGCCTACAAATATGGGTTATCCGATAAATACGCCTAACGACGATGCTTTCTATGTTCCTACACCGGATGGAGTTAGAGCATATTATGCGTCGCAACAAACAGGTGGCATAGGTCGCAATGATATTTATATAATTACATTACCCAAAAGCGAAGAGAAACTGCTAACGGTAATGACGGGTTATATTACAATGGGAAATCAGATGCTACCTGAAAATGTATTAATTACTGTAACTGACGAACAAACAGGAAAGCTTATCGGAACCTATACACCAAATTCGAAAACAGGAAAATATCTTTTTATTTTAAAATCGGGCAAGCGGTATATAATTACAGTAGAAAGCGATATATTTTTACCTTATACAGAAATTTTAGACGTAGCTGATAGTATAGCATATCAAAAAATAGAACGAGCGATTACCTTAGAACCAATAAATATTCGTTCGGTACAAAAAGAGTATCAATATCATTTTAAATCAAATCAAACAGAACTTTCAACAGAAGAAGCATTAAGTTTTGTGAAAATTGGAAAAATAATGAAGTATTTACCCGAATTTCAAATACAAATTGTATTACCCAAAGAAAATGTTGTTCCCGATTTGAACGAAATACGTGCTGATATAATTACCGAAAACTTAACCGATAAAGGCATTCCACTAACAAGAATTCAGGTAGTAAATCAAGCGTCGCAAGCTCCCAATGTGCTATACCTTTATATAGTAGCAAAAGATAGTGTTGTAACGCCCAAAATGGATGCAATAGCAACGGCACCATTACCTAATGTTATACCCGATTTAAAAGAAAAACCACAACAACAAGGAAAACTTACGATATTTCCAATATATTTTTCGTTTAATAAACATATATGTCAGGCAAATGAAGAGAATTTGCATAATTTAGCTAATTGGCTTAAGAAAAACAAAAAAGCAAAAATTGAAATCATCGGATATACTGACAATATTGGAACCGAAGAATATAATATAAAATTAAGCAAACGTAGAGCCGAATATGTAAAAAATCGCTTGGTGGCTCTAGGAATATCTAAGAATAGAATGATAGTAAAAGCTATGGGCAAACAAAAGCCAGTGGCAAGTAATGAAACTGCCGAAGGCCGTCAATTAAATAGAAGAGTAGAATTTCGTGTAGTAAATATGAAAAATCCAGATATAATTTTTTTGAATAAGTTACCGGTATTGAACGAGTGAAATCAAAATAAATATTTTTTATACTTTGTTACTTTATGGAGATAAATAGCGTCTGTATATTGTGTAATTTTGAGAAAAAAATTCATTGAGGAAGTTTTTTGTAACGAATTTGTTGATAGTATTATTGCTTAACTTATTGGTTAAGCCATTCTGGATATTTGGTATCGACCGAAGTGTACAAAATACAGTAGGGAGCGAGGAATACGGTTTTTATTTTGCACTTTTTAATTTTACGCTTATTTTAAACATTTTGCTCGATTTAGGCATAACGAACTTTAATAATCGAAATATTGCCCAGCATCATCAATTGTTAAACAAGCATCTTTCCAATGTGTTATCTTTAAAATTGCTGTTGTTTGTATTTTATACCGTTGTAGTTTTTAGTATAGCTCTTATTATAGGGTATAGGGGTAGGCAGTTGTATTTGCTTATATTTCTGGTAATCAATCAGTTTTTTTTATCGTTGATACTTTACCTGCGTTCGAATTTAAGTGCATTGCACTTATTTAAAACAGACAGTTTTGTATCTGTTTTAGACCGGCTAATCATGATAGTGTTTTGTGCAGTTTTAATATGGCGGAATCCATTTTCTGAAAAATTTACCATAGAACAATTTGTATATGCTCAAACCTTGGCATACATGATTGCATCTGCAATAGCATTATGGATAGTATTACATAAAGCCGGGAAAATTCATTTGCATATTGATTGGCAATTTTTTATAGTATTCTTAAAACAAAGTTATCCTTATGCCATTCTAATATTACTCATGTCGTTTTATAATCGTATTGACGGAGTTATGCTCGAGCGTATGCTCGAGAATGGCAAAGAACAGGCAGGTATTTATGCTCAGTCGTTTAGAATTTTAGATGCTGCAACAATGGTTGCTTATTTATTTGGTGGAATTTTATTGCCCATGTTTTCGCGAATGATTAAAGAAAAACAAGATGTTTATCCGTTGGTACAACTATCGTATAAGCTAATTATTTTACCTGTAATATTGTTTTTAGTTGTGGCATGGATATATGGATCGCAAATCATGGATACTTTATATCATCATAATGATGATTATTCGACAAATGTATTTCGAATACTTATTTTAGGCTTATTTGCAACTTCTACTACTTACATTTATGGAACATTGCTTACTGCCAATGGAAATTTGAAGGAACTTAATCGTATGGCTCTAATAACTATGATTATAAATATTGGAATGAATCTTATTCTTATACCTCGATTTCAGGCATTAGGTTCGGCTATTTCGGCCGTTACGGCTCAATTATTTGCGGCATTTTATCAAATTATATTATCCAATAAAATCTTCAACTTTCGAACCAATTATAAATTTATAGCACAGCTACTGCTCTATGTATTTTTCTCTGCAGGAATAGGTTTATGTTGTCATTATTACATCAGTAATTGGATAGTAAGTATTTTATTGATAGGCATTTCTGGATTATTTGTTGTGGTTGTAACAGGTATTTTAAATGTAAAAATGATAATGAAGTTTTTTGATAAAGATTAAATACTTTTTAAGAAACATCTGTAATAATAAAGCCTTGAATTATATATCGTTTATGTGTATGTATTTCTAAACATAACGATCGAGTACGAAATCTTTTTAATACCTTAAATTTTCTGTTAAAAATCGAAAATGTTTGACCTGTTTGATAATCTTTAACACATTTAGTTTGTTTTGGCAAATAATGTTCTTGACTTATACAGTATTTTATTAAGTAATCTTTTGACGAAGAGTACGATGGTTGTGTTAGAAATTCATTATGAATGAAAGTTGCAATATATTCAGGAAAAATTTGTTCTTCAATGGCTTTATGTAGTAAAGTAAGAAAGTTTTGTTGCCAGGTTTTTCCGTGTGCTTTTTCTTTTCTTTGTATTTGCTTATGAGTGAGTACATGAGCAAACTCGTGCAATAATACATACAATCGAAACCATTCGTTTAAATCATTATTTAATGTTATTCGATATTGTTGAGTTGCTGGAAAAAACTGCATAGTGCCGTATTTAGTTCTGCGCGGTTTCACAAGTGCAATAGATAAATTTGGTATTTGCGATATGAGTGGTTTAAGAAAACCGATAATTTGTTGGTTTGAAAATAAATGCGATAATGATAAAGATGTCATAAACTTGTAAAAAAAACATGTAAATTTACACAGTTTTTGCCAACATGCGAATGTTACTTTTTCATATAGGACGATATGTATTGTTGATGAAAAAGGTTTTTTCTCGACCTGAGAAAGGCAGAGTATATATAAATCAAACTCTCGATGAACTTGTAACCATTGGTTTTAATTCGGTAGGTATTGTGGTAATTATTTCTATATTTATGGGTGCAGTTATTACGCTGCAAACCGCATATAATTTAGAAAATCCTTTAATTCCGGTTTATTTAATTGGATTAGGTACTCGCGATTCGATGATTTTAGAATTTTCGTCAACCGTAGTTGGTTTGGTTTTAGCAGGTAAAGTGGGTTCTAATATTGCATCAGAAATTGGCACTATGCGCGTTACCGAACAAATAGATGCTCTGGAAATTATGGGAATAAACTCAGCCAGTTACTTGATTTTACCAAAAATTTTAGCTGCCGTATTCTTTTTTCCTTTTCTTACCATCATAAGCATGTTTGTAGGCATTTTTGGTGGTTGGGCGGCCGGTGTACTAACGGGCGCCATAAGTTCTACAGCGTTTATTTATGGAGTGCAATATGCTTTTGTTCCTTTTTATGTGGTATATGCGTTAATTAAAACAGTTGTTTTTGCTTTTATTATAGTGTCGGTTTCGGCATACGAGGGATATTATTGTCAGGGTGGTGCACTCGAAGTGGGACGGGCGAGTACAAAAGCAGTGGTTTATAGTAGCTTAGTAATTCTGTTGTTTAATGTGATTATAACTCAGATGATGCTCGCCAAGTAAATGATAGACGTGCAAAACATATCAAAATCATTTGCTGATAAGGTTGTATTGAAAAATATAAATGTAGTTTTCGAAACCGGGAAAACTAACTTAATTATTGGGCAAAGCGGTTCAGGAAAAACAGTGTTAATGAAATCGTTAGTAGGTTTAATTGAAGTAGATGAAGGAAGTATAATTTACGATGGACGGAACTTTACTGCAATGAATTTTAGGGAGCGAAAAGAAGTGAGGAAGGAATTTGGTATGGTATTTCAAGGGGGAGCTTTGTTCGATTCTTTAAATGTATTACAAAATGTTTTGTTTCCGCTGAATGTTTTCTCGACAATGTCTAAATCTGAGAAGCTCGATAGAGCCCACTTTTGTTTAAAGCGAGTTAATTTAGAGCATGCTGCCCATTTATTCCCTTCCGAAATAAGTGGAGGAATGAAAAAACGGGTAGCTATAGCACGAGCCATTGCATTAAACCCCAAATATTTGTTTTTCGATGAGCCAAATTCTGGACTTGATCCGCAAACATCAATTGTCATTGACAATTTAATCAAAGAAATAACCGAAGAATATCAAACGACAACAATCATTAACACACACGATATGAATTCGGTAATGGAAATTGGCGAAAAAATTGTATTTATTTACAAAGGAAATAAATTATGGGAAGGAACTAAACACGATATCATGCATTCCGATTGTCCCGAATTGAATGATTTTATTTTTGCTTCAGAGTTTACTCGGCTGATAAAAAAGAATATTAAGAATCTAACTTGAGTACAGCCAAAAAAGCCGATTGGGGAACTTCTACAGTACCAATCTGGCGCATTCGTTTTTTGCCTTTCTTTTGTTTTTCGAGCAATTTTCTTTTTCGCGTAATATCGCCACCATAACATTTTGCCGTAACATCTTTTCGGAGGGGTTTTATAGTTTCTCGAGCAATAATTTTACTTCCTATTGCGGCTTGTATAGCAACTTCAAATTGCTGACGAGGGATAAGTTCGCGTAATTTTTCGCAGATTCTCCGTCCAAAAGCATAAGCATTGTCTTGGTGAATAAGTGTTGAAAGTGCATCAACTTGTTCGCCATTTAGCAAAATATCAAGTTTAACTAATTTAGCAGGACGGTAATCGAGTGGATGGTAATCGAACGAAGCATAGCCTTTGGAGATGCTTTTTAGTTTATCATAAAAATCGAACACAATTTCGGCAAGAGGCATCTCAAAAATGATTTCAACCCGATCGGTAGTTAAATAATTTTGATTTTTTAAAATACCTCGTTTATCGATGCAAAGTTTCATGATGGCTCCTACATATTCTGCCTTAGTAATGATTTGAGCTAAAATATAAGGCTCTTCAATATGATCTATGTGAGTAACAGGTGGCATGCCCGAAGGGTTGTGTACTTCGAGCACTTCGCCCTTTGTTGTAAATACCTTGTAGGATACATTGGGTACAGTAGTTATTACGTCCATATCAAATTCCCGATCGAGCCGTTCCTGAACAATTTCCATGTGCAGAAGTCCTAAAAAGCCTCCACGGAAACCAAAACCTAACGCAGCACTCGATTCGGGAGTAAACGAGAGCGATGCATCGTTCAGTTGCAATTTTTCGAGCGAAGAGCGTAAGTCTTCATAATCGTCGGCATCTACAGGATAAATACCAGCAAAAACCATGGGTTTTACATTCTCAAAACCAGCAATAGCATGTTCGCAAGGATTTTCAACATGAGTAATGGTATCTCCGACTTTTACTTCGCGAGCATTTTTAATTCCAGAAATGATGTATCCAACGTTACCAGCCGAAATTTCATTTATAGGTTCTAATGAAAGTTTTAAAATACCTATTTCGTCGGCGTGATAATCTAAACCTGTATTGACGAATTTTACATGATCATTTGTTCGCAATGTTCCATTAAACACACGATAATAGGCAATAATGCCGCGAAATGGATTGAAAACAGAATCGAAAATAAGCGCTTGCAATGGGGCATTAGGATCGCCTTTAGGTGGAGGAATTCGTTCTATAATGGCCGCTAATATTTCATTGACTCCCATGCCGGTTCGAGCACTTGCTTCAATAATTTCGTCTCGCTTACAACCTAATAAATCCACAATTTGATCCTTTACTTCTTCGGGCATAGCGGCAGGCATATCCATTTTATTAAGGATAGGTATAACCTCAAGATTGTAATCGATGGCTTTGTATAAATTTGATATAGTTTGTGCCTGAATTCCTTGTGTAGCATCGACAACTAAAAGTGCTCCTTCGCAAGAAGCAATAGCTCGCGAAACTTCGTAACTGAAATCGACGTGTCCTGGAGTATCTATGAGGTTTAAAATATATGTATGTCCATTGTAATTATATTGCATTTGTATAGCGTGGCTTTTAATTGTGATCCCTCGTTCACGTTCAAGTTCCATGTCGTCCAATACTTGTTCTTGCAACTGTTTCCCTGTAATAGTCCCAGTAAATTCAAGTAATCGATCGGCTAATGTACTTTTTCCGTGATCGATATGAGCAATTATGCAAAAGTTACGAATGTGATTCATGTTTGACTTGAAATTTTTTGCAAAGATAATGTAAGAAATGAAATACTGAGTAATAATTGTAAAATCAATATATTTGCAAAAACAATTAGAAATAGAATTAAAAACAAACAACCTTAGAGCTACATCAACGTCTATTTAAAAAAAATAGTATGAAAAAAATAGTTGGCTTTGTAGTTTTGCTAACAATAGCTAAACTTAGTTATACACAATTAGAAGCTACACGAACAATATGGTCTGCAAAGCTTAATAATCTGAAAGCGATTATCGAAAATAAAGGTCAGGAGAAAGAAATAAATGGTCGAAAGATTTTATATGCTTATTATGGGAGTAAAGAAAAATATTTTTTTACTGAAAAAGGAATAATTATTCGGATAGATACTTTATTACTTCCTGGGAAGTTAGCATCTGCGTATTATAAATTATTGGGGGAAGATGAAGAAATATTCGAAAAAGCTAAACTTAAGTCGCATTATTTGTTTGCTGAATGGCAAGAAGCTAATGATAATATACAAATTATTCCAACAGGTCAAACAGAAGGCTATTATACATTTAGGGATCACTCTAATATATGTTATGGATACAACAGGTTGATATATAAAAATGTTTATCCACAAATAGATATCGAATATTTATTGCCGAAAGATAGTTCAGGTATTAAGTACAATATAATTTTGCATCCTGGTGCCGATGTTTCGCAA
>JAOADU010000046.1 GCA_026417155.1 Bacteroidales bacterium
AGAAATCTTGTGTATGAGCTGAGCAATATAAAAGGATAAAAAAAAGGAAAGAGAAATAATGAGCCTTTACTTAACCGCATAAAACGTGAATCTATAAGCTCGAATCCTGATAAAGTGGCTAATGTGCGTAATTTTTGTAACCCAATTAAAAAAAGATGTCCAAAATATATACGCTGTTCATTATCCGACATCCATACATCGTCCCACTCGTTGGGTGGCATTCGCTGAAAAGTTTCGCTTTCGAAAAGTAAATAACTTACTTTCGATGCAATATTAGAGTAGGAAGGAGTAGTAATAATTAATGTTCCGTCGTTTTTTAAAATTCTATTAAATTCGCGAAAGGCAAAATATACATTGTTAAAATGTTCAATTCCTTCCTGGCAAATAACAATATCGGCAAATTCGTCGTTAAGTGGAATTCCGTTTTCAATATTGGCTTGAGTGCATTTTATTTTGTCGAATAAAAAATATTGCGGAAATAGATCAAAAGCATATACAGTAGCTCCTAATTGATACAATAATTCTGAAGTAGCACCATTTCCTGCAGGAAAATCTACAACCATTTTTCCTTTTAGTTCCGATGAACGTTCTTCGAGATATTTTCTTACGTAATATTTCGGACTTTTGGGGTTGTTTATATTTGCATCAATCATGTTATTTAGGTTTGACAAGTATTTTTGGTTCCATCATTTCATAAATAGCATATCGTACGCCTTCCCGACCAAATCCGCTATTTTTAATACCACCATATGGCATATGATCGACACGGAAAGTGGGAACTTCGTTAATCATCACGCCGCCGACGTCGAGGTGCTCAAAAGCATAATTCATTTCGTCAATGGCGTTAGTAAAGACTCCTGCTTGTAGCCCATATTCGCCCTGATTGATAAGAGAAATGGCATCTTTAAAATTACTGTATGGTTCTATGGTTACAACTGGTCCGAATACTTCGAGAGAACAAACTTTCATTTCGAATGTAGTATTTGTAAGAACTGTTGGGACAACAACATTCCCTTTTCTCTTGCCACCACATAATATTTTGGCACCCTGTTGTACGGCTTCGTTTATCCAATTTTCTACCCGAATGGCATTTTCTTCATCAATTAATGCCGAAATATCGGTTGTTGGATCAAGTACATCGCCTATTTTCAGTTTGGATGCTTGTTGGCAAAATTCGTTCGTAAACTTATCGAAAATGCTTTGATGTACATATATCCGTTGAGTATGGATGCAAATTTGTCCTGAATAAGAAAAAGCTCCTACGATGCATTTGTTAATAGCTTGCTCAATATTGGCTGTAGGTGTAACAATAACTCCAGCATTTCCGCCGAGTTCGAGTGTAATTTTTTTATTTCCAGCCTGCGATTTCATTTTCCATCCAACTTCGGGCGATCCGGTGAATGATAATTTATTGATTCGTGGGTCCTCGACTAGCTGCTGACCAGCAATTCTATCCATAGGTAATACAGAAAATGCACCTTTGGGTAATTCTGTTTGATCTATAATTTTTGCAAGTTCTAAAGCAATGAGCGGGGTAGATCGGGCAGGTTTTATTATTATGCAATTGCCCGATGCAAAGGCAGGAGCTATTTTATGAGCAGCTAAATTTAAAGGAAAATTGAATGGTACGATACCTGCTATTATTCCAACTGGAAAGTATCGAATTATTCCTTCTTTGCCTTCTCCGGCTTTTGTCCAGTCAATAGATATATAATCGGCAGGTAGTCGTTTGCTTTCTTCTGCAGCGATAATGAAAGTTTGAATGGCTCTTTCTACTTCTGCACGAGCATATTTTATGGGTTTGCATGCTTCTAAGGCTAAAATTTTTGCCATTTTTTCAATATTCGCTTTGATACCAGCAGATATTTGCATTAAAATTTCGTACCGCTTGAACGAAGGCAGTGTTTTCATCTGTTTTTTAGCCTCTAATGCTCGTTCAATAGATTTTTCTAATTCGTATTTTCCGGCTAAGTAAGTTTTGCCAACAATTTCGTTTGAATATGAATTTTTAACTTCAAGTTCGATATTTGTTTTACAAAACTCTCCACCAATGTATATCAATTCATTCATAATACAATCGTTTTTGCAAACCTATGAAAAACTTTTTATTTGTCAAATATGATTATGTTATTTAAAAATACAGACCGTGTAAAGTAATACGATGCTTATTAATCTCTATGGAAGGAAAAGGGAATTTTATGGTATTAAACACAAGGAGTGCTTTTCTAAGCCACTTTTGTTTTACTTTAATTTTACGGGGCTGTACATCTAATGAAAAAAAGTATCGCCTATATGGCATTTTATCATAAGTAAGCGAAGACAACTGAGATTGTAGAAGGGTTGCATCTGCTTGTTGGGCATAAATCATATTGTAAGCACTGTATCCAAAAGAAAAATTCAACCATGAGGGTTTGAACTTTGGAAAAATGTCGTTTATATTTATGCTAAGCCAATATGTTTGACCATTATAATCTTTTAGAATTCTTTCGGGTAAATTAAAACCTAGTGCTTCTGGGCGGTGTAAGGCTAATGGTGTAAAGTGATACGAAAATTTTATACTAGCAATTTGTTTATTAATACTAGATTCTTGTAATGAAAAAAGCAATGTGCCTATGGTATTACCAATTATATCAGTGTACGAAGCACCCCATTTTTCTGAAAATCCATCGAATATTTCGATGGAATTCATTAAAAACCAAGAAATAGATGTCGAGTAAAATAATGATTGTTTTTTTGAATAACCGATATTTTTCAGTGAATTATATGTTAATTGGTTTAATTGATAAGCTGTAAAAGTGTGACCGCATTTATCCATTTGTTTCCATTCGTTAGCATCGTCAAACCAATGAAACGACGTAGATTTATAATTTTTATACCAAGCAAAATAAAGCGAAGTCATTGTTGTTATGTATGCTGTACTATATATGCCCCAAAAAGTAGCTTTTTTATAATTATTTTGTATAGTATCATAACCTTGACAATGTGCAGGGAAATAATTACAAATTAAAGCACTTAAGAACATGAATGTTCTGAACATGCACGTACAATAAAAATAATTGAAAGTAAAGGTACTAAAAATATTTATGATTGTTTGATATATTCTGTAGGAGTTGTGCCGGTAAATTTTTTAAACGCTCTATAAAATGCTGATTTGCTATTAAATCCACATTCAGAATAAATAGTATCAAATGAATATTTATTACTATCGAAGTTTTTAAGTATTTGTTTAGCTTCTTCAATACGATAATAATTGATAAAATCGAAAAAATTCATGTTAAATTTTGTGTTAATAGTAAGCGAAATATTATGTGAACAAGCATTTAAAGCAGAAGAAAATTTAGTTAGGTTGATAGATGGGTCGAGATATGGTTTTTGCTGTTCTAAAAATGATAGTATTTTGTTATAATTTTCGTTGATTTCGATTTCAGAGAGTGAATATTTTTTCTGTTTGCTCTCTTTATTAAGTTCTTTTATTTCTTGACAAAGTGGATCTTCCATTGCTTTGTATTTTTCTAATGAAGCACCATTAGAAAGCAAATTGCAATATTGTTGACGATTGAAAACAGTATTTTTATGAAAGGCGTAAAATAAAAAGAAAATATTAACTACAAGCACAATACTTGGAATAAAAATATATTCAACATATCGAGTTTGAAGGGTCGAATAAAGAATAATAAGAATAAAGTTTAAAATAATTACAAGTTTTAAGAAATTTTTAAGATAGGAAATATTTACTTTTTCTAAATCGGAGAAAAATCCTTTAGCCGATTTTTCATATTTGAGAGTGATAAGTAAAGAATTCATAAAATATCCCATCCACGAAACAACTGCAAACCCATTAATAACATCCATTTGCCAAGGATAACAAGCTTTATCGAAAAGACAATTCAAATATTCTTGCTTTGCTTCTGGTGTAAGATAAAAAAACTCAATGCCAAACCAAATATCGCATAAAATAGCAAGTAAAGTGAAATAGTGCCATGGGTTTTTCCATGAAATGCTTTGACCAAGCATAGATTTAGTGTACCAATAAACTAAAAAGCCGTAAGTAAGAGCTGTGCCCTGAAAAATAAATAATGAATAAGGATAAGTGAAAATATGGTCGGATAGAATGATAATATTATTAAAAAAATTTAAACCTGGACATAAGATAATTAAAGCAAGTATAATATTTGTTTTAGGATTATTGAAACGAAAAATTAATATGCTACTTAATATAAGAATGTTTACAAAAACAAATAAATTATAAAATATGAAAAACTCAGTCTTCATGCTTTATTTTTTTTAGCAAATTTAGGAATTATTTTTTATCTTCATTTTAAATCTTATTTCAAAATTTATTATTCCTATTTTCTTTAAAGTGGGAAAATTTTAATGTAGATTATTTATATATTGAAAATAATCACTAATATTTTTGCCAAAAAAAACTATGAAAAAGAACATTGTTTTTTTTATAATAATGTTTATCTGCTATAATTTATGGTCGCAAGAAAAAAGTAATACTGTTGTATATAATATAACTAGCTGTGATCCACATAAATGGAATATAATGTTTGATTTTAATCCAGGATATATAGAAATAGGACCCATAGCATCAATCGGATATGAAATAATGTCTGAAGTTCGTGTTAGAAAAATGTTTACAGCTTTTGCTAGTTTTCGACAGCCATGGTTTTCAAAAAAATCAGGTACTAAAAGATATATAGATGGAAGTTATCCATGGCATAAATTGGCATATACAAATGAGCTTGTAGGAGAACTGCAAACAGCCAATCAGTTGAAACCCTATTATAATTTTGAAGTTGGTGGTGGAATTATATTGTTCGATAAGGTTGAACCCAAAAAAACGGATATTCTCTTAAAGCAAGTTACATCAAAAAAAATGATAAATTGGGACACTTATGAAAAGAAAACAGAAAAAACAATTCTTCCGGGTGTAGATTCAAAGATGAGAAATATTTTTCAAATACATGGAGGAATCTGGATGTTAAGAACTCCTATAGGATTAGATAAGCTTTCAGATGCTTATGAAATAGAAAACGATATTAAAATAGTAAGATTAATTAAAGATCAAAACGTAAGCGGAAGTATAAATAATACGAATGTTTCTTATACAAATGGACAATATCTGATTAGTTTTCAAAAAAACAAAGCTTATACGATGATGTATTTACAAGGAATTTTTGCTGGTATTTCAATAATTAATGTTGAAAATATTCAAATTGATGCTTTGGGTTATGGTAAAAAAGGTGTGAATGATAATTTTAACTTATATTTAGATGCTTTATATAGTCCTAGTATTAAAATAGATCCGTTATTAGTCAAAAGAGATAATAAGATAGATGTTGTGTATAACGATGTGGCATATAATTCAATAATTAACAATATAGAAGGAGAATATATTATAGACAAACCAAAAGATATTACTGAACCTGAAAAGGGTGCATTTAATAAGAAAAATTTAGGATTTAGACTGGGTATGACATACAGGATACCTGGTTTGGATAGCAAATTGGAAGGAGGAGTCAGGCCAGGACCAGAAAAGATGCGGTGGTATGTTGAATTTTCAATAGGTTTTTCTATCCCATTTACAGTAAAAGCATTGAAACCAAGTGAAAAATAAAATACTATGCTAATGAAGATGTTTAAATTAGTGTTAATATGGTTACTTTTTGTGCCATATAAGGGATATTCCCAATGGGAATATAAAGGATTAACTAATAGGAATTTAAATTCGATAGTTGTCGCAAACAACAAAATTTATGTAGGTGCACAATCGACGATGGATTTTGAAGGGGGAATATTTTCCTCTTCAAATAATGCAGATACTTGGGATACATTAACATTAAATGGTTTGATTTATCCACATATTAATTCATTAGAACTTCACAACAATATTATGTATTGTAGCAGTTATGGTGGACTTTTTGTTTCTAACGATTATGGAAATAATTGGTATCAAGTATCTAATTTTATTAATAAATCAATAAGTAAGATTTTTTCTTATGGTAATAATTTATTTGTTGTAGCAAATGATACTTTGTATTTATCAACAGATAATGGTACTACATGGTCTAATATTCATCAGAATTTACCTTTACCTATTATTAGTTCGATTACAATGTTAGGAACGACAATTTTTGCAGCATATAGCAGTTATGGTATATATCGCTCAACCGATTATGGGAATACCTGGCAAGCTGTAAATGATGGGCTACAAGGCTACTTTGGTATAGAACCAATCAATGTGCTTCATGCCGTAGGTAATATTATTTATGCAGGAACAATGTCAGGAATAATTTTTAAGTCATCAAATAACGGTGATACATGGACAAAAATATATCAGCAAGCTTATGGAATATTATGCATTAAAAATTTTAATAACCATGTTTTTGTTGGTGCTTATTATGGTACAATTTATAAATCATCTGATCAAGGAACGACATGGTCAGTAGTGAGCCAGGGAATACCAGACAGTCTTTCAAGTTATGCAGTAAATGATATTGAATTTTCATATCCTTACGTCTATGCGACAACTTATTCCAAAGGTGTATGGCGCAGGAATTTATCAGAAATACTTATTTCTGTGGATAAAAA
>JAOADU010000049.1 GCA_026417155.1 Bacteroidales bacterium
TCATTAATAATTTTTTCAAATTCTTTAATTTTTTCTTCCATTTTTTCAATATTTTTAAGAATTTGTTCGATTTCTGTTTTATTGGATGTAAATGGATTTTGAAATTCATTATTTTTTGTAGGTATTGAAAAAGAAAGAAAATGAGATTGATTTTCCGAAGTTTCTACTGATTTGTTTTGTTTTATAGAATGTTTGTTTTCTGCAAGTAATTGCACATAATCAAGTAAGTTAACGTTTAATTCTTCAGAAATTCGGATAAGTAATTCTGTATCAATATTGTTTCGTTTAAATAAGTCGTACATTGCTCTTCGAGAGACATGAATACGTTCGGCAAATTCGCTAACAGTATAACCCTTATACTTAATAAGTTTTCTTATATATTGACCTAATATTTCCATTTCATTTTACAACGAAAATACATTGTCGGTAAAAAAAGTTTAAAAAAAAATGAGCAAAATATTGCATATATGTAAAAAATGTGTTACATTTGTTGCACATTAACCAAAAAAAATTGTGTTATGAAAAGAATGTTTTATTTTTTTACTGCTTTAATTTTATTAAATTCTTGTTCGCAACGTTTGATGGATTTTACGATTGTATCTACAAAAAACGTTGATCTATCAAAAGCGGGAACATTTACTAGAGGGAAAATGAGAACTGAAGGAAAGGATTTAGTACATATGATAATTTATATCCCAATAGGTATCCCCAATATGAAGGAAGCTATAGATAAAGCAATAGAAAAAGTTCCTGGAGCTGTTGCATTAGTAGATGGGGTTTTATATCATAAGAGTTTTTGGTTTCTTGTTTATGGTCAAACTATGTATGTTGTAGAAGGAACGCCATTAATTGATCCTAGCTTGGCGGAAACAAAATGTAACAACATTCCAGAATATTTAGTTGTGAAATTTAATAGCAAAGGTGATATTGCAGAATATAAAGAGATAAATAAAGAAGAATACAATGAAATAAAAAATAACTTAATTAAAAATGTTAAATAATTAAAACTGTTTATTTTATGAAAACAAAAGCATTGTTATTGGGAGTAATTATTACAGTATCATTGTTTCAAGCATGTAAAAAAGAACAAGGACCACAAGGTCCTCCAGGTAAAGATGGGAATGCAAACGTTACTGCTAAAGTTGTTAATATTAATCAAAATGATTGGATAAGTGGAAACAAAATTTGGTATGTGGATATTTTAGATACAAGAATAACGGAAAGTGTTATAAATAATGGAATGGTAAAAATATTCATGGAAAGTTCCTCTCAATCAGGAGTGTGGTTGAATTTGCCTTGGTTTGAAGTATATGAAGATTATACATCAATTTATAATTTTAATTGTGGAATAAATGCTGTTAGAATATTTAAAGAAGACACAGATGCTGAAATGCCATCAAATCCTGGATTTAAAAAATTTAAAATTGTTGTAATTGATGGTGTTAGCTATAAAAAATACAAGGAAGTTAATTATAATGATTATAATAGTATTTTGCAAAATTTTAACGTAATTGAGATAAAATAATAAAGAATAAAATCCATGATTTCCTTAGTTTAAGAGGAAGTCATGGATTTTTTTAAGTGATGAAAATTGTCATTAATTTTTATAAATGTATAATTAGACTATAATTATGAAAAAGCATAGTATTTTAATGATTTTATTATTAGTGCTTTTATTAAGTTCGTGTACATTTCAGAAAAGATTGTATAATTTTGGATATCACGTAGAAAGCATTTATTCAAAAAAAGATGAAAAATATCATGAAAAAAGTATAGTTAATGAATCAAAAAGTTTTACAAAAATAAAATCTGAAACTAAAAGCGAAGATTTAAACGTTAATAGCAATATTGAACATGATTTTATTGCCTTAAATGAAAATAATAATAAAAATAATCAAGTTATATTATTAACAAAAAATGAAAATGAGTTACCATCTACTAAAATAACATCTAATAATGTTAAAAGTGGAAATTATAAAGCTTATAAAGTAAACTTTAAAAATCAACAAAAAATAAACAAAGGTGATAGCAACTTAAGTGATAATAACGAATTTAGTATGTTTGCTATAGCAGGGTTTATTAGTAGTATTGTTGGTTTATTAGCATTGTTTATTTTTGGATTTCCATTTTTAATGGGAACGACTAGCATAGTTTTAAGTGCCATTGGTTTAAACGAAACAACAACAAAAAATATGAAGGGGAAAGGTTTTGCAATAGCTGGTTTAGTAATAGGTATATTAACCGTTGTATTATGGTGGTTATTTATTTTAGCTATAATTGCTGCTTTTGGTTAAAAATTAACTTAAAAACGCATCCCATCCTTTAGTACTTAAATCTACTTCATTACCACCTTGTAAAATTAATTTTATTCCTTCATGTGCTTCCGTAATCATGCCAATTATGCTAATCGAAGGTATTGTTAAAAGTTTATTTAAGTGATCGGCATTAACTGTAAATAAAAGTTCATAATCTTCGCCACCATGTAATGCAGCAGTTTCTGGTGCCATATTAAATTCTTCGGCTGTTATAGATGTTACAGTATCTATAGGAATTTTATGAGCATAAATTTTAGCACCTACGTTCGATTTGGTACAAATGTGATTAATTTCGGAACTAAGACCATCCGAAATATCAATCATGGCATGCGGACAAATACCGGCATCGTTTAATGTTTTAAGTATATCAAAACGCGGTTCTGGTTTTAGTTGTCGCTCTAACAGATATTCCTTAGTACTAAAATCAGGTTGAATTTCTGGGGTGTCTTTAAAAAGTTTGTATTCTCGTTCGAGTAGTTGAAGGCCTAAATATGCAGCACCTAAATCACCACTTACACAAATTAAGTCGCCTACTTTAGCGCTGCTTCGATAAGTTACTTTTTGAGGCAAAACTTCACCGATAGCAGTGATTGAAATCATTAATCCTGTCATGCTGCTCGAAGTATCACCACCTATTAATTCAACATGGTATTTTTCGCACGCGGCAAGTATTCCGCTATAAAGTTGTTCAATAGCTTCAACCGAAAACTTTGCCGAAAGAGCTATTGAAACAGTTATATATTTTGGTGTACCGTTCATTGCGGCAATGTCTGACAAATTGACTGCTACAGCTTTATAGCCTAAATGTTTAAGAGGAGTGTACACCAAATTAAAGTGTATTCCTTCAACTAATACATCGGTTGTTATTATGGTATAATTCTCAGAATTCAACTTTAAAACTGCAGCATCGTCGCCAATACCTCGAATGGTTTCATTATGGAATTTAGGAAATGGCGAAGTAATTCGGTCTATTAGTCTAAATTCTCCCAATTCTGAAATAGGTGTTCCCATATAAATAATTTAAAATGTTGCTATAACTTTTACATTTAATCGCCTCGACGATAAATAATTGGGCACAGCATATTCATGTCCTCGAATATCGCTAACCCATTGATAAGAAACAGTGTTATTTACATCGAGCAAATTAAAGACTTCTATGCCAATCCATAATTTTTCAAAATGTTTTAAAATGCCTTCGGTGATGTGTTTATCGGGCGATTTAATAATTTTTGCAAAACCGATATCGACTCTTCGATATGGTGGCATTCGATAAATGGCTTGAAAACGTTCTGACTTTGGCGGACCAAAAGGCAATCCACTGCCAAATAACAAACTAAGTTGCATTGTGTATGTTGGATCCATGGGTAAATAATCTTGAAAAAAAATTCCAACATTAACCAATTGATCGGTGGGGCGTGGAATATATCCTGGTTCTTTTTTTTTCGATTGTCCGTTTTCTTTTATGTAATAAAAGTCGTCGAGTATGTCTTCACGAGTACGAAGCAATGACAAGCTTGCCCACGACTCAACACCCGGAACAAATTCTCCATGAATTTTCATGTCCATACCTACGGCATATCCTTTTGCGTTGTTATTGCCTAAATATTGAATGCGTACATTGTCAATCTGATATGGTATAAGATGTTTATAGTGTTTATAATATATTTCGGTAATGTATCGAAATGGCCTGTCCCATAAAATTAGTGTATAATCGCTTCCTAAAACCCAATGAATTGATAGTTGGGCTACGATTTGATGACTAATACTACCATCGGGTTTTCGGATTTCTTTATACGAAGGTGGTTGAAAATAATAGCCCGTTGCAAATTTGTAAGTAATATTTTGATTTATGTTAGGCTTAAAGTAAAATGAAACTCGTGGACTAATAAGCATTTGTTGGTTGTAACTAAGGTAAGTATTTCGCACTCCAATCTGATATGAAAGCTGTCGGTTTTGGAATGAGTAAGAATTAGAATATTGAACAAAAACACTTATACGTTGTTGTGCAAAATGGTTGTTTCCATAGATTAACGAATAAATGCCAACAACACTATCGGTATAAGGTAATGAATAACCAGCCGAATCGAGCATTGTCCATTCGTGCAATTTATCTTTTGTACTTTCTTTATTGGCTTGCAATCCCCATTGTATATTCGAATCATCGTCAATCTTGTATTTGCCAATATGTTGTGCTGAAATAACATGCGTTTCTAGTTTATTTCGGGCATGATTTAAAAATGTTCCTACACCAATATTCATTAAGCTATCGCCCAATGAGTTAGAGCCTAATTGTTTGTCAAGTTCATTTAAAAAATATTGTCCAAGAATGTCGAATTTTTCTACTTCGTTAATATAATATGCCGAAAGTGTGTATTGTAATTGAGTTCGTTGATTTATATGTTGTTTTACCGAAAATGCACCCATTGACGATGTGTAATAATCGTTTTCTTTTCCATCGAAATATATTTTTAATTTTAATGCTTCATCAACAGTTCCAAATGAAGTTTCGCGGGTTTCGGGAACAAAACGATACTGATTCTGAGCAATATTTGCTAAAAAACTAAGCTCAGTTTTTTCATTTATGTCGTAAGTGAGAAAGGTTTGATAATCGAAAAATCGGGGTTTATAGTCTCCTTTTGTATCAAGTGTGTTTAACAAATATTGCGACGATTTATATCTAAATCCACTGATATGTGTAAATCGATAGTTTTTACTGCAGTTTTCTACTGTTGCTTGTCCACCTAATAAACTTGCCATTATATGAACAGCATGTTTTGTAGGCTTTTTGTATGTTACATCGAGAACAGAAGCCATTTTATCGCCATAATTTGCACTAAATCCACCTGCCGAAAAGTAAACATTCGATACCATATCCGTATTAACAAAGCTAAGACCTTCTTGTTGACCGCTACGGATAAGTGTAGGTCGGTAAATTTCTATGTTGTTGACATAAACAAGATTCTCGTCAAAATTACCTCCTCTTACAGAATATTGCGAACTAAGCTCATTTGTTTTAGATACACCGGGCATGGATTTTAGAGTAGCCTCTATTCCACCAAAAGCATCGGGAATGATATTGATTATTTTAGGGTTTAATTTTTCAATATTTTCTGGTTGATAAATTTTTTCTGTAATAGTAACAGCTGGCAATTCTTCTATTTTATTGTTTAATACAATAGTAATGTTTGATGTGTGAGGCAAATTAACTTTTATGGAAGTATCGCGATATTCAACATGTGATACAATAAGCGTTATATGAGTTTTGTCTGTAATTTTTAATTCGAATTGACCGGTTTCATTGGTCATAGTACCAAATTGATTTATTTCTTTGATGGTAATGTTTACAAACTCTATAGGTTGTCCTTTTTTATTCAACACAGTTCCTTTTAAAATATGTGTTTGAGCAAACAAACCTCCCCAATAAATACAAAACAATACTGTGAAGAATAATTTCATTATGAATGTATTACAAACAATGTAACGCAGAGGCAATAACTTTATTGCAACCCTTTAATGAGGTGCTTACCTTGTTCAAAAATAATATCTCGCGGTATGCCGGCATGAGCAATGGTATTTAAACTTTTATGCAGTTGCGGATCGATAACTGCTAATGTTGAGATCATCTCTTTGGCTTTGTTGTAATCGCCATTCCCCTGAATTAGTAAAATTTCTTTGCCTAAATCGGCAATAGCTATTTTCATTTTATCGAAATTAACTTTAAATTTTCCCGTATTTTCATTATAAGTAAATGCTTCTTTATTTTTTAAATAGTTGAATTCTATCATATTTGCTTTTCCGTGAGAACTTGACGCTCCAAAACGTACAGACCGAAATATACCAGCTAAAAATGTAACATAATTATCAATAAGCTCATGTTCTGTTAAATGTTTGTTTTCATATAGCCATGTTACAATAAACAAGCCTAATATATCGGCTTTTGCTTCTTCGATTGTAGTATGTGTTTCTTTAAGAACGTCTGTTACTAAAGAATTATCTTTTATAGTTTTGCTAATACCTAAACCGTGAGCTACTTCATGGAACATTACATTTTCGAAGAATGCATCAAATTTAATGTTTTTAACCTGTTCCTCATCAATAACCTGTTGTGCAATAGGTACAAGAATATTATCAAATTTTGCTTTCATTATATTTTTTAACTGTAATTTACGACTTCCTTTCAATTCATTTACTTTCTTGTCGTTAGGTAAGTTTATAGCAATTGTTTTACTGCCTGCATTACAGTCGCCTGCATAAAAGATAGCTTCATATACTCCAAGTTCATTCCCTTTTGCTGGTTTTTCTTTTTTGTATTCGGTGGGAACAGGTAAATTTTGTTGAATTTGTGGTAAAAGTGTTGCGAAACGAGCTAATTTTTCGCTCCATTCAGGGTCTTTGAGTAAAATAAACGATTCAAAAGCTGTTTTATAACCCAAAAATTCGTCGGTGTAATTTTCAATAGGTCCTGCTATAAAGTCGATGTTATTTTTCGTTAAGTCCATCCATGCCATATCGCTAGGGAAATAGTCGTTTGTTAAAAAAGATTGAGCGCGTTCTTGTAAATATTTTTTAAGGCTTGGATTATCGGCATACGATGCTGCTTCAGATAATAATTGAGCTGCTTTCGAAAGTTTTTCTTTATAAAATTCGCTATATGGAATGGCAACTAATTTTCCATCATTGTTTCTTCGAATTATGGTGTACCAACTTGTTTTCGAAGGTTCGTTCCATTGTTCAAATTCTTCCTTTGTCATATCATCTGGATAAAATGTAGCTTTTGGATTGTGTTCTGGAACTCCTGGAATGAATGGCTTATTATTTCTAAGGTGTTCGTATGGTCCGTAATTAATCATGAAAAACTTTTTGGCATATTCATTTGTTATTTGATTCAATATTTGTTCTTTGTTTGGACATACTTGTTCCCAAAACAATTCGTCCATTATTTGAGCAACTTCAAATAATTTAGATAATAATTTTTTATCATTTTCAGGTAAATTTTCAACGTTTGCAGTTAACTGCACGGGAACGTATTCGGCTACTTTTTGTTTCATTAATTCATTATAACTAACGCAAACAACAGGTTCTTCAGTCCAGTTGTGTAAAGTTAAAGTTTCTTTTTCTTTATCAATAGAAAGCCAGCATGTATTATTTGTTAATGAAATAGAAGTATCATTAAACGAATAAACTCCTTTGTAAATTAAAGAATCGAATTGAAAAATTTGAATAGTATCGTTAGTTAGTTTTATTGTTATATCAAATTCTTTAATTTTATTGTCATTTCCAAGTTTGAAGTAACTACCGTAGTAATCTTTATACATGTTGTCTAAAATATTTTTTGATGAACAAGAAATTAGAAATAATGCAATACATGCAAAGAAAATATTTTTCATAGTTATAATAATTTTAGTTTAAACCTAAGACTTCTTTACCTTGTTTGAATTTAATGTCGATAGGAATTCCTGCTTTACTTATTTTCTTAACGTCGTTTTGAAGCTCATCAGACATGTTGCCGTATATATCAACCCACGATTTGGCAGTGGCGTAATCTCCTTCGAGCATAACAGTTAAAATATCTTTTGCAATTTTCTGTATGACATCTTTCATCTTTTCGAAATTAATTTTATACGTACCTGTTTTTGGATTTCGTTCAAAAGCTTTCATTTTATGCAACATGTTGAATGCAATAAGATTTGAAGATCCTTGCGAAAAAGCAGCACCAAACCGAACAGAACGAATAATATTAGAAACAAAAACAACATAATTATCCAATAACGTAACATCAGAAATCAATTTTTTTTCTTGAAGCTTTGTTAAAATATACATGCTTAAAATGTCTGCTTTTAATGAATTGATGGTAGGAAAATAATCTTTTAAAGCGTCTTTTACAGGTCCCTTGCCGTTTATAGTTGTTTTTACTACTATAGCATCTGCAATTTCGTATGAAACATTATTAATGAAAAATCCTTCATATTTTACATTGTTTCGTTCACTTGAGTCTATGAGTATATCTGCAATGGGTTTTAATATTTTGTCAAATTTTGCTTTCTGACTATTTTTAAATTGAAGTTTTCTACTTCCTTTTTCCATAATTATTCGACCATCTTTTGGATGGTTTATAGAAATTTGTTTCGGTCCACCATTACCCCACCCAGCATAAAAAATAGCATCATAAACTCCTATGTTAGGTGTTGAAATAACTATTTGATTTTTAAAATTATCTGGAAGAGGCAAGGTTTCTTTTATAGATGGTAAGTAATGAGAAATTGATTCAAACTTGTTGCTCCATTCAAAGTCTTTAATGAGTAAATATGCTGTAAATGATGCTTTTGTATTAATAAATTTATCTTCTTCAAAATCAGTTGGTCCTATCACAATATCAATTTTTGAATTGACATTTTCGAGCCAAAATACATCCGAAGTATAATAATCGTCGTTCAATAAACTTTGGGCACGTAATTTTAAAAATTTTGCAAAGTTTTTATCAGTTGAAAGTGTGGCAGCTTTTTCAAGTTTTTCGGCTGCTTTTTTTAGATATGGTGCATAGGCTTTGTGATATGGTTCGGTATATAAGCTTCCATCATCGGCTCTCTTAATTACAGTAAACATGCTAAGTTTATCTTCAAATTTCATGTCGATAAATGGAAAGTATTTAATGTCGTGTGGATAAAATCCAGCACCTATGGGTTTCTTGCCTACACCTTCGATAAATGGTTCGTTGTCCCTTATTCTGTCCCAAGGCCCGTAATTAATTATACAATATTCTTTTTCTTCAGGAGTTTTGGCTAATACAAGAGTACTATCTTTAATTTTTCCAGTAGATTGTATCCAAAAAATATTATCTATCTCATTACAAGCATCAATAAGATGTTTTAATAATTCCTTTTCTGTTGCAGAAAATGCGGAAATATCTGTAGTTAATTCTACTTCTGCATATTGATGAAGCCTATCGCTTATACTTAATACTTCAGGTTTAATAGTGTCTTCTGTTGTAATATTTTTCTGATTGTCAGTAGAAGTATCACAAGATACAGCTAAAACTGCAATAGCAACAAATCCAATAATTATTCTTATCATAAACTAAACACTTGTATCGTTTTTATAAAATTGAAATCCCATTCGTTTGGCATTTTGAGATCTTGATTTATTGAGCATAGTTTTAATTTGTTCAACGCTTATTACACTAAATTCTTCGTAAGGTGGAACGAGCATCTCAAAATCCAAACAATATAATATAACAGATTGTATGATTTTCTTAAAATCATCTTTGCCAATAATGTTTTGAGAAAAATCGTTGTATAAAAAACCTAATTGACGCTTGCCTTCAACAAAATAATGTTGTTCTTGATTGATGAAGATGCGAGCAATAAGATAGCCTGCTCCGTCGTTTTCGTTGTTTTTATAGGAATTTTTAATAAAATTATACACATGAATGATACCAACAAAAGCATTTAATGGATTATCTTGAATGTAAGAATGTGCCCATATAGAATGACTTTTGTCTATTTCATATACGTTGTTTTGAAAGTAAAAAACAACAACATCATTTCCGAAATATAGTTCAATATGAAAATTTCCAACATAACATTCCAATGTATAATCTTCATCTTTTTCTTTTAGTTCTGCATTAAGTTCATCTATCAGCTCTTTTATGGCTACTTTAAAATTATCGAAAGCAAGTTGAATTGATTTGTAAACATTTTTTTTAACAAGATTTTTTTCTTGTAATGTATTTATTATTAAATATTTAGTCTTTGTTTCGTTTAAAGACATGTATCAGTTTAAATAAAAAATTATGTGCCATAAAGTTAATAAAAATTTAATAAGCTTTTGCAATAATAACTCTTTTTTTAGTTTCTTTTCCCGAAATGATACATTTACCTGTACTGGAACTTTCTTCTGGTAAAATACAGCGAATAGTAGCTTTTGTTTGCTCATTCAGGAGCTTTTCATCTTCTTTTGTTCCTTCCCAATATGCTACAAAAAACCCACCATTTTCTATGTTACTTTTCAATTCGTCTATGTGTGTAATTTCGTAAGTATTATTATTTCTAAAGTTTAATGCTTTTTTAAAAATATTTTGCTGAATTTCATTAAGTAATGATTTTATTTGTTCAATGAGTGTATCGCGTGAAACGTAAAATTTATCGAGTGTGTCGCGACGAGCAATTTCTACTTGCTTGTTTTCTATATCTTTAGGTCCGATGGCTACTCTTATAGGTACGCCTTTAAGCTCGTATTCAGCAAATTTCCATCCTGGTTTGTGTGTATCTCTATCGTCAAATTTTACAGATATGCCATGATGTTTTAATTCATGTAATATATCTTTGCCATAATCTAATACTTGCTGCCGTTCTGTTTCGGATTTATATATGGGTATAATTATAACTTGCAATGGTGCAATTTGAGGTGGTAAAACTAAACCATGATTGTCGCTGTGGGTCATTATAACTGCTCCAATTAAGCGAGTAGAAACACCCCACGAAGTTGCCCAAACGTACTCTAGTTCTCCTTTGGAGTTTAAAAATTTTACATCAAATGCTTTGGCAAAGTTCTGTCCTAAGAAATGGGAAGTGCCCGATTGTAGTGCTTTGCCATCTTGCATCATAGCTTCGATAGTATAAGTTTCTAAAGCTCCTGCAAAACGTTCATTTTCGGTTTTTCGACCTTGAATAACGGGGATTGCTAATGTATTTTCGGCAAATGTTTTATATACATCAATCATTTTCAACGCTTCTTCCATTGCTTCTTCTTTGGTAGCATGAGCAGTATGTCCTTCTTGCCAAAGAAATTCGGCTGTACGTAAAAATAAACGAGTACGCATTTCCCATCGTACTACATTTGCCCATTGATTGATCAATAAAGGCAAATCGCGATACGATTGTATCCAGTTTTTATATGTATTCCAAATAATTGTTTCAGAAGTAGGGCGTACAATAAGCTCTTCTTCCAATTTTGCTTCGGGATCTACAATCACTCCTTTTCCATCTGACGAATTTTTTAAACGATAATGAGTAATAACTGCACATTCTTTGGCAAAACCCTCTACATGCGAAGCTTCTTTACTTAAAAAAGATTTAGGAATAAAAAGCGGAAAATAAGCATTTACATGCCCCGTTTCTTTAAACATTCGATCGAGTGTTTGTTGTATTTTTTCCCAAATGGCATATCCATAAGGTTTAATAACCATGCATCCTCTAACGGAAGAATTTTCGGCTAAATCGGCTTTTAATACCAGATCATTGTACCATTGAGAATAATCTTCTTCTTTAGGAGTTAATACTTTTGCCATAATAACTAGTTTGGTATAGTATTTGTTATATTTTTTTAAAACGATGCAAAAATACTATTTTTATGATTAATTTTTTACCATAAGGAGGTTTAGCCATGAAAACAACCATGATTATTTTAGCAGCCGTTTATTTATTGCTGGTGAGTTGCTCATCGGCAAAACATGTTTCGGCTAAATACAGCGATGATGTGTATAGCACTTCGTCTGTTTCTTATAATGCTACTACAAATGAATCATCATCAAATTATTATTCAGATGCTCCTATAACTCAATCTCAGGAAAATAAAGAAGTTTACACAGAGAAGTCTGTTGAAACCGATGATAAAGGAAATACTTACGTAACAAATAATTATTATTCGTACGATCCTGATGATTATTACGATTATGAGTATACTTCTCGAATTAGGAGATTTCACAATACTTATATTGGCTGTGGATATTACGATTCGTATTACACCAATTTATACTGGTACACTTACGATCCATTCGACTGGGGAGTAAGTATATATTTTGGCTTTAGATGGTGGCCGTTTTACTTTTATTATTACTATCCTGCATACTATGCAGTAGGTTTCTATTATCCATGGTATTACGATCCATGGTGGGGGTGGCATCCATATTATTACTATACGGGGTATTATGGATATGGCTACTGGAGCGGTTATCATCATGGTTATTGGCATGGCTATTGGGATGGTTACTGGCATGGTTATTACAACGGAAATTATGCTTACAACTATTATTACAATAGTTACGATGGTGTATTTTACGGACATAGAGGTGATGGATCATATTCAGGTTCAAGAGTAAACGGAAATTATAATTCGTTTATACAAAATTATCAATCTTCGCG
>JAOADU010000053.1 GCA_026417155.1 Bacteroidales bacterium
GAACAATATCTCAAAACCAAACTCGCCGAAATTGACAAGCTACTCGCCGAAAAAGCTGCCAAAGAAAAAGCAGAAGCCGAAGCTAAACAAAAAGAAGAGCAATACAAGGCTGCTATTGCCAAAGCCGATGCCGCTTTCGCCAAACAAGCATTCGACGAAGCCAAAGCGGCGGACAATCAGGCATTGACCATCAAACCTAACGAGCAATATCCCAAAACCAAGCTCGCCGAAATTGACAAGCTACTCGCCGAAAAAGCTGCCAAAGAAAAAGCAGAAGCCGAAGCTAAACAGAAAGAAGAGCAATACAAGGCTGCTATCGCCAAAGCCGATGCCGCTTTTGAAAAACTTCAACTTAATGAAGCTAAAGAAAGTTATCAAGAAGCATTAAAAATAAAACCTGATGAAATTTATCCAAAAAATAAAATTACAGAAATAGACAATCTATTAACACAAAAACAAAAGAAAGAACAAGAAATACAAGAAAAAGAAAAAGCATACAAAGAAGCCATCCAAAAAGGTGATAATTTTTACTTAAATAAAGACTACCCCACAGCAATTACATATTATCAAACTGCACTTAAATACAAGCCAAACGAAACTTATCCTCGTCAACGTATATCTGAGTGTCAGGAGCAACTAAAAAAACGTCAGGAAGAAGAACAAAAGAAAATGGCAGAAGAACGTCAGAAACAAATTGAAGAGCAACAAGCAAAATTAAAAAAACTTGAAGAAATAAATTTTAACGACAAACAAGCTGTAGAAAAATACCTTTCAGAGCTTGCTCGTACTTATCCCGAAGGAGTTACAGAGGAAAACTTCGAAGACAAAACCAAAAAAATCAAACGTATTATTGTCAATCGCGAAGGTGTTGCCATTGAATATCGCCAAGTTATTCATAATTGGGGTGGTGAGTTCTATTTCAAAAACGGACAATCTATTTCTAAAAACCTCTTTTTAATAGAAACAAAAAAATAATATGCCATTCCTTGCTTTCTTCTTTATAATAATAGTACTTTTTAGTTGTTCTAATCAACACCCCGTATCAAAAACACAAACCAATCAAGCATTAAAAAACAAATATGCTCGTCATTTCGCTATTGTTCAATCACAAAACGGAGTAAAGTTGAACATTATTAATTATTATCAAGATGCAAAAAATGAAACACTTACTTACGACATTCACCAATTAAAAATCAACATTCCCATAAAACGCTGTGTAGTACTAAGCAGCACGCACATTGGTTTTTTAGATGCTTTACAAGAAATAAGCTCCATAGTGGGATGTTCAAACTTACATAATGTGTATAATGCAAATCTCTTAAAACTCATCAAAGAAGGCAAAGTAATAGAAGTCGGCTACGACCAAAACATTCAATATGAAACAATAATTAATCTAAAGCCTGATATTGTTTTTGCTTATGCTATTGGCAAAAAAGATATGCCTTATATTAATAAGCTCCATTCACTGGGCATTCCTGTAATTTATACTTCCGAATTTCTGGAACCGGACCCTTTAGGAAGAGCTGAATGGATAAAATTTTTTGCTTTCTTTTACGGAAAAGAAACTTTAGCCGATTCTATATTTAATCAAATAGAACAATCGTATATAAACATCAAAAGAAAAGGAGAAAAAGCTACACACAACCCTTCAATATTATTGAATGTGCCTTATGATGGAACTTGGTATTTACCAGGGTGTTCATCGTATATTGTAAAACTAATTAAAGATGCTGGTGGAAAGTACATTTTCGATACATTATGCACTAAAGACATCTATCCTATGAATATTGAATGGGTTACATATTATGGACAAAATGCTGACATTTGGCTAAATACGGGTATTTTTTCAAAAAAGGAACAATTGTCTTATGAAGGTTTTAAACAGATTAAAGCATATAGAAACAATAAATTATATAATCACATAAAAACAAAAGAATTTCAGGGAGCAAGTAAATTTTGGGAGCAAGGAGTCATTAAGCCTCATTTAATTTTAGAAGATTTATATCATATTTTCCATACAAATGATAGTTTAATAGAATATCATTTTTATCAACAATTATAACATGATTCGAAATTTCATAATATTGACGGTGATTTTACTGTGTTTGGCATTACTCGATTTTTCACTTGGTTCAATTTATATCCCTTTTCATGAAATTATCAAATTTCTAACATTTCAGATGAGTTCACAGCATGAATTTTATGAGATATTGAATCAATTAAGATTGTCGCGAGTATTATCGGCTATGGCTTCAGGTATTTGTTTGTCCTTATCGGGTTTATTAATGCAAAACTATTTTCGCAACCCATTAGCTGGCCCATACGTACTTGGAATTACCTCCGGTGCAGGATTGGCTGTTGCAATATTTATAATGGCTAGTAATGTACTCTATCCCTCTATATCTACGTGGTTTGTATTCGCAGGAGTTAGTGGATCGGCGATTTTTGGTTCTTTAAGCTTTATGATAATAATTTTTTTAGTCTCATTACGATTGCAACATTCTACTAGCGTTCTTATTGCAGGAATTTTACTCGGAACAGCAGCAAACGCCATAATTTCTTTTCTTCAACATATTACTAGTGGACTACAATTACAAGCCTTCATTTATTGGAATATGGGTAGTTTGTATAATGCTGATAGCATTACCAGTATAGTTATACTTATTATCTCCTTTATTTCTATCGTAATTTTATTACGCTTTTCTCATTGGCTCGATCTATGGCTAACAGGCGATGAACAAGCTATAAATTTTGGTGTTTCTAAAACATCATTTACACTTCTTATTTTTACAATTACATCTGTTTTAATCGGCTTAGCTACAGCATTTTACGGACCAATTGCATTCGTAGGACTTATTTCGCCTCACATTGCTCGTATGATATTTCAAACACAATTACATTTTCGACTCATAATTTTTTCCAGCTTTACAGGAATATATTTAATGCTTATTGCTGATATTTTGATGCAACTAATGGCACATACCAATATGCCATTAAATACAATTATTTCTCTTTTGTCTTTGCCTATTCTGAGTTACTTATTTATTAAAAAGAAAGAGTTATGGATGTAGTCCATTTTACTACACATCAACTATTTTGTGGGTATAAGTTACAAAATCATATTGTTTACACTCCTACAGTTCCCATTCAACTGTCAATCAATAAGCCTATGCTCATTGCTATTTTAGGTAAAAACGGAACAGGCAAAACCACACTTTTAAAAACTCTTGCTGGGCTACACAATCCAATAAGTGGAGAAATTAAATTAAATCAAAAAAATTTTAATAAATTTTCTACAAAGCAAAAATCGCAATGGGTTGCATATCTTCCTGCACATTTTACGAAAATACCATATATACGATTGAACGAATATCTTTTATTAGGAAAAAATAATTTTGTATCAAAATTCTCTTCATCGAACGAAAATATTAATAGCGTATTAGAAAAAGTTTCGTTAGTTCACAAAAAAAATACATTCCTAACTCAACTTAGCGATGGAGAAATGCAACGAGCAGCCATTGCTCGCATACTCATTCGTCAATGTCCTCTCATGCTTTTGGATGAACCATTGGCTCATCTCGATCCCAAACAACAATTCCGAATTCTTGAATTATTTAAAGAATACGTTACATACTATAATAAAACTATAGTTTTTTCGTCGCATTTAACTGACATGATTTTATCATTTGTACATAAAATTTGGCTGTTAACCGACACAGACTTTATTGATAAAATTCCTGAACAAATTATTATTGATCGCGAACTTGAAAATAATGAGCTAAAGATTGATTTGCCTTCGTGGAAGCAAAAAAATGAACCGTATGTTGGTTGTATTAGAATTATTGGCGATGGTATTGCATATAAATATACAAAATATGCCTTTCATCGCTTTGGATTAAACACAGACTGTAACCAAACGACCACCTTTTCCGTTATAATAGAACAAACACCACAGTACCACATACGATGGCTATTGAAAAAAGAACAAACTGTAATACAGGAATTTACGAATTTAGAACAATTAATCAATTTTTTAATCAATAAATTATGAGCACTATTAAAAAAACTACAGGAATTATTCTGATAAGCTTAATTGTATTATCCACCGTTATTGGTTTATTAGCTATTTGGGATATCATTGACGTACAAGAAGTTATGAAAAAAGTATTTTCATCAATTTTTCTTGTTTTTGTTTCATCAGTGGTTATATTATTTATTTTCTCAGTTCTCTTTAAAGACAACGAGAAAAAAGCTTAAAAGCTCACAGCAAATATTTATTCATTTATTGTAAATTAGGCTTACATTTTCCGATACTTGTTTGTATTTTTGTAATTAACTATGGTGTATCAAATTATTATATTTTTAACCACTCTTGTACTTATACTGGCATCAATATTTATTCTTCGAATGCTATCTTTTACTCGAAGCCGCAAGTCATGGATTATAATGACTTTTGCTGTTTTGCTGATGGCATTTGCTCAAATTTTAGAATTAGTAAATCTTTATTTTTTTAACAATAACCTGATTATTCTTAATATTTATTTTATTCTCAACCTCATCATTGCCATTTCTATAACAATTGCTGTAAAGCAAATCGGAAAAATATTAAAGCGATTAAAACAAACCGAAGAACAACGAACCGAATCAGAAAATCGCTTCAAATTATTATTCGACAACTCAAGCGATGAAATTTTTCTTGCCGACTTTGAAGGTAATTTCATTGAAGTAAATCAGGAAGTATTAAAACGATTGGGTTACACGCGAGAAGAACTCATGAAAAAAAACTTTGTTGATATAAAAACCCCCGACTATGCCCCATTAGTTCAAAAAAATATAGAAATAATTTTAAAAAACGGTCAGCATGTATACGAAACCGAACACCTCACAAAAGACGGAAAAATCGTTTTTTTAGAAATGAATAGCCGCGTCATCGATTATTTTGGCAAAAAAGCCATTTTAAGTATTGCACGCGACATTACAGAAAGAAAAGAATTAGAACGAAAAATAGCTGCAGCTATTATCGAAACGGAAGAAAGAGAACGAAAACGTTTTGCTACTGACCTGCATGATGGCTTAGCTCCTTTGCTTTCGACTATTAAACTCTACACCGATATGCTCAAAAAAGGAAATTTCAACAAAATTAGCTACAACGAAGCTATCACTGCCGTAGATGAACTGGTAGACAAAGCCATTATTTCGGCAAGAGAAATATCGAATAACATCATGCCAAGCATTTTACTTGACTTTGGATTGCCTGCCGCTATAAAAAATTTTTGCGACTACATAAATAAAACAAACTCTATTCAAATACATCTCGACACTTCGCAATATAAATTAACAGGGCATAGAATTGAAGAAACTGTACTTTTTCAAAGCACTAAAGAATTGGTTCATAATACTTTAAAACACGCTCAAGCAAAAAACATAGAAATATTTCTCGAAAGCCACGAAAATAAGGTAAATTTGTATTATAAAGACGATGGTAAAGGCTTTAATGTAGAAGAAAAGCTAACTAATCCTACAGGTTTCGGGCTTAACAACATAGCCAATAAACTAAAAACTATAAATGGTTTGTTCCTTGTTAAAAGTAAGGAAGGCGAAGGCATGTCTGTATTAATTACCCTACAAGTAAAATAAAGCGATATGGATATCATTAAAATTGTAATTGCCGACGACCACGAAATTTTCAGAAAAGGACTTAAAGTCATATTAAACGAACTCGACGAAGTAAAAGTAATGGGCGAAGCTCAAAATGGCAACGAACTTTTCGATTTATTAAAAAAAACACCTGTCGATATTGTGCTCATGGATATTAAAATGCCTGTAATGGATGGTATTGAAGCTACCCGAAAAATTGTCGAAAAGTACCCTCACATAAAAGTTATTGCTCTAACAATGTTCGAAGAAATAAGCTATTTTAACCAAATGATTGAAGCAGGTGCCGATGGATTTTTACTAAAAAAAACTAATAAAGATGAAATTGCCCGTGCAATAAATATGGTCATGAATGGTGAAAATTATTTTTCAGAAGAATTTATCAGCAATGTAAATCGCATTCATCGTCCAGCATCACGGAACTTGAATATAGATTTAACTGATCGCGAACAAGAAGTACTCGAACTTATATGCAAAGGTATGTCGAATGCCGAAATTGCCAAATATTTAGGAGTTAGTCCTCGCACTGTTGATGGTCATCGTGCAAGCTTGCTCGAGAAAACCGGTGCAAAAAACTCTCCTCACTTAGTTATGTTTGCAATAAAAAACGGCTTAATTAAGGTTTAATTTCTATTTTTTTCTTTTAATCCATTTTTTTTGCATCATTTATTTAATTCTCAAATCAATTTGCGAAAATTCGAAATTTAAAAAGCTCAATTTTTACAGGTAAAAATACTTATACAAAAAATTTTTTTATGATTATATCATTTTTTTTATTTTGATATTCAACCTCTTATATTTTTTTTGATTTTATTGTTTTAATTTATACTATACTTATTTTCAACTACTTACAAAAAGATTTTAGGTGTTTTTGCCTATATGTATGCACGAGTTTTTTACGCTAAAACAACCTTATTGTTCATAATAACTTTGTTATAGAAAAATTTTACAGCCATGTTAAAAATAATATTAGTTGACAACGATCCAAACTTCCGCAAAGGACTCAAGGCTGTATTGACAAATATCGGAGGCATAGAAGTCATTGCAGAAGCAAATAATGGTGCAGAACTTCTCAATATTTTATCGAATGAATTACCCGACCTAATATTCATGGACATTCGTATGCCAATAATAGATGGTGTAAGAACTACAAAAATAGTAAAAACATTATATCCATCTATTCACATCATAGGATTCTCATCATACTACGATGTAGAATACAAAAACAACATGTTAGAGGCCGGTGCAAGCGACTACTTAGTTAAGTCTGAAGATAATTATATAAAACTAAAAGAAATCATTGAACAAAATTGTTCCCAACAAAACGATGGGACAAAAAATAAATTGTTTAACCAATAAATTTTATGTGTTATGAAAACTAAAAAAATTTTAATCGTAGACGATGACATCGACGTCATCAACATTATCGAAACCATTCTTAAAAAAGAAGGTTTTGAAGTTATCTCTGCCAGCGACAAAAAAGAAGGCATGAAAAAAATTAAAGAAGAAAAGCCCGATTTAGCTATTCTCGACGTCATAATGACTACACATTATGAAGGTTTTGAACTAGCAAAAGAAATTACCGACGATCCCGAACTCCGCAACATGCCTATCTTAATGCAAACTTCAATAGATGTTTTAACAACAACTAAACCCGACGTTCAAGCAATGGCTCGCGAATTTAGAAAAAATCCGGGCTTTAAAGATTTACACGTATTGCTCGTAAAAGACATCAATACCGGAAAAGCTGGGGTTGATTACCTTTCCGAAGATGGTAAATCTATTTGGTTCCCCGTCGATGGTTTTATCAGAAAACCTGTTGACGCAAAAAAAATTGTACCTGAAGTAAAAAGAATTTTAGGAATGTAAAGTATTTATGTAGCAACACAAGGCATATGAAAACAAAAATTGATGAAATATTAGAAAAATATGAAAATATTGAACGAGATAGTTTAATTCCCTTGTTGCAGGAAATACAAGAAAGCCAGGGATACATATCGGAAGAAGCTATTGTAAAAACCGGAAAAAAACTACAAATCCCAACTAGCAAAATATATGGTGTTGCTACATTTTACAATCAATTCCGGTTTGAGCCCATTGGCAAATACCACATTCAAGTATGCAGGGGCACTGCCTGTCATGTATTAGGGTCTGCAACCGTACTACAAGAATTAGAATCTATTCTTAAAATTAAAGCAGGACAAACGACTCGCGATGGGTTGTTTAGCATTGAAGTCGTTGCCTGTATTGGTGCTTGCGGGCTTGCCCCTGTTATCTCTATCAACGGCGAATTTTTTGCCAATGTAACCTCCGAAAAAATAAGAGAAATCATAAATAATTATCGTTCAAAAGAAATTAACCATGAATAGCAATTTGCAAAAATATTTAGCATTGGTTGCTAATAATCAAACCAGCAACATGGATTGGTTAGGATCGAAAGATTCTTCATCAAAAGAAATCATTATTTACATAGGTGCTGGAACCTGTGGATTGGGTGCTGGGGCAAAAAAAACAAAAGAAACTATTGAACATTACCTGCAGCAACATAATATTCAGGCTAAAATTATTGAAGTAGGATGCATTGGAATCTGCAGTGCCGAGCCTATTGTTGATATTAAATTTCCCGGAAAAAATAGAATTTCTTTTAAGAATATTACTTCCGACAAAGTAAATGAATTGCTCGATAATATTTTCTCTGGAACAATTCCTTCATCGCATGTATTAGGACAATTTTCTGAACAACATGAACAAGAATGGGAAAATATCCCCGATATTTTCGAACATCGCTTTTTTAAAAAGCAAAAGAGAATTGTGCTTAAAAACTGCGGCAAAATTGATCCTATTTCCATAGACGAATACATAGCAAACGGAGGTTACGCTGCATTATATAAAGCACTTAATAATATGCACCCCGAAGAAATTATTGCTCAAATTGAACAAAGTGGTTTACGAGGACGTGGTGGCGGAGGATTTGCTACAGGGACAAAATGGAGACTTGCTTATAATACTCCATCCGATCAAAAATATATCATATGCAACGCTGACGAAGGCGATCCGGGTGCTTTTATGGACCGTGCCGTTATTGAAGGTGATCCTCACAGACTTATTGAAGGGCTAGCCATAGGTGCTTATGCTATCGGAGCAAGCATAGCCTACATATACATTAGGGCAGAATACCCATTAGCTGTTCAACGGTTAAAAATAGCTATAAAACAAGCTGAAGATTTTGGAATTTTGGGCAAAAACATTTTAAACAAAGGCATAGACTTAAAAATAAAAATAAAGATGGGGGCAGGTGCTTTTGTATGCGGCGAAGAAACCGCTCTTATGCATAGCATCGAAGGATATAGAGGAATGCCTAGCCCACGCCCACCATTCCCTACAGAAAAGGGCTTATTTGGAAAACCTACCGTAATAAATAATGTAGAAACCTTTGCTAATGTGGCCGAAATAATTAAAAATGGAGCAGAATGGTTTAGCAACATGGGGACACAAAAAAGCAAAGGCACAAAAGTATTTGCTTTATCAGGCAACATCGCCACTACTGGCTTGATAGAAATTCCTATGGGTACTACTATTCGAGAAATTATCTACGATATTGCTGGCGGCATAAAAAACAACAAAAAATTTAAAGCAGTACAGATTGGCGGACCTTCGGGTGGTTGTATTACTGAAGAAAACCTAGATATCCCGATTGATTACGAAAACTTGCTCTCAGTTGGAGCTATGATGGGTTCCGGGGGTTTAGTAGTAATGGACGAAGATACATGCATGGTTGATGTCGCTAAATTTTTCATGGATTTTATTCAGAGAGAAAGCTGTGGTAAATGTATTCCTTGCCGGGAAGGAACAAGGAGAATGCTCGAAATACTAGAGAACATTACTTCAAAACCCGTTAATAATGATAGCAATCAGGCTCTAGAACGATTAAAAGGAATAATACAACTCGAAAAATTGGCAAAAGTAATCAAAGATACTTCCTTGTGTGGGTTAGGGCAATCGGCTCCCAATCCTGTACTTAGTACTTTACGGTATTTTAGGGAAGAGTACGAATCACATATATTCGAACGAATTTGTCCTGCTAACAAATGTACCGAATTGCGTAAATTCAGAATTGATGTAGAAAAATGTACAGGATGCGGTATATGTAGTAAAAAATGCCCCACTTCTGCTATCATAGGCAATAAAAAGTCACCACATTTTATTAATGAAAACAAATGCATTGGTTGTGGCTCTTGTAAAGAAGCCTGCAAATTTGAAGCAATAGAAATGATTTAAAATTCTGAACTATGAATATATCAATTGAAATTAACGGTAAAAAATACGAAGCTCAACATCGAGAAACTATTCTCGAAGTATTAAATAGAAACGGAATAAAAGTTCCAACATTATGCCACATGAAAGGTTTTATTCCAAGTGGCGCTTGTCGTATTTGTGTGGTTGAAATTGAAGGAAGCTCAAAACTAATAAGTTCTTGCTCCTACCCTGTGAGCGAAGGGATGAAAATATTGACACATTCGCCACGCGTTATAGAAGCAAGAAAAACCATTGTTGAACTATTGTTGTCAAACCACCCCGACGATTGCCTTTATTGTGTGCGTAACACTAATTGCGAATTGCAAAACTTAGCAAAAGAATATCACGTTATTGAACGAAGAATTTTTGGTTCAAAAAACAATTTTAAAACAGACTTCTCAAGTGTTAGTATTGTACGAAATCCTAACAAATGTATTTTATGTGGTCGTTGTGTCAGAGTTTGTGAAGAAATAATGGGTGTTAGTTGCATTGAATATACGTATAGAGGAAGTAAAACATGCATTGGAACAACACTACAAAAAGGTTTAAATACGTCGAGCTGCGTTAATTGTGGACAATGTATTATGGTTTGTCCTACCGGTGCACTTTCCGAAAAAAATCAAACATTAGCTATTAAAGAAGTTCTCGGACAAAAAAATAAAACTGTTGTTGTTCAATACGCTCCCGCTATTAGTGTTTCAATTGCCGAAGCATTTGGTTTAGAAGCAGGAAAAGACATAAACGGCATATTAAACGCAGCCCTAAGAAAAATAGGCTTCGATTATGTATTCGACACGTCTTTTGCTGCCGACTTAACTATTATGGAAGAAAGTGCCGAACTCATTGAACGTATTAAACATAACAAAAATCTTCCCATGTTTACTAGTTGCTGTCCGGCATGGATAAAATTTGCCGAAGAGTATGCACCCGAATTTCTTCCTAACATCTCCACTTGCAAATCGCCACAGCAAATGATGGGAGCCATTATTAAATCATTTTTTGCTAAGAAAAAGAACATTTCTCCCGAACAAATTTTTTCTGTATCCATTATGCCTTGTACTGCCAAAAAATTTGAAGCACAACGCGAAACAATGTCTCACAATGGCATTAGCGATGTAGATTTGGTTATTACCACCCGCGAACTTATTGAACTTATACGCGTATATGGAATCAATATGAACCAACTAGAGCCCGAAATGACCGATACGCCTTTTGGTATTCGTAGTACTGCAGGTAAAATATTTGCTACAAGTGGTGGTGTTACCGAAGCTGCCATTAGAACACTCTATAAAGAATTAACCAATACTGAACTTCAAAAATTTAAAATTAACGAAGTAAGAGGTTTCGAAGGCAGAAAAGAAATGAAGCTTAACATAAACGGAAAAGAAATTGGCATAGCCGTCGTTAGTGGACTCAAAAATGCTGCCGAACTAATAACAGAAATAAAAAACGGAAGAAATGATATTCATTTTATAGAAATTATGAGTTGTCCAGGTGGATGCATCGCCGGTGGAGGACAAATTATTGGAAGCAGCAAAAACGATATCGAATTACGAATGAAATCGTTGTATCACATTGATGAAACAGAAAACTTAAAATTATCTCATAAAAACCCCGAAGTTTCTGAACTATATTCTTGCTTCCTAGAAAAGCCACTCAGTCATAAAAGCCATGAACTCTTGCATACCAAATATGAAAAAAGAGATGTATTGCTATAACAAATAAAGTTATGAGTGCTCTTATCAACAACGAACTGGTTTACACTGTTAAAGACCTTTGTAGGGTTTGCTATACCTGTGTTAGAGAATGTCCAGTTAAAGCCATTAAAATTATTAATGGGCAAGCAGAGGTAATATCGGCTCGTTGTATTGGTTGTGGCAATTGCACAAAAGTTTGTAGCCAAAAAGCAAAAGTATTTGTCAATACAAGTCAGCAAGTCTTCGAATTTTTAAACAATGGAAAAACAACAGTAGCTTGTTTGGCGCCAAGTTTTCCAGCCGAATTTCATGATATAAGTTACACTAAACTTATCGGAATGATCAAAAAACTGGGATTTAAGTATGTGTTAGATGTTGGATTTGGAGCCGATATTGTAGCTTATAAATATCACGAGTACATGGTGATGAACCCTACCAAAAAAACTATATCTTCCGATTGCCCAGCTATTGTGTATTATATCCGACATTATCATCCCGAACTGGTTGATTCTCTTACTCCTATATGCTCTCCCATGGTAGCAACTGCTCGAATTGCCAAAGCTCAATTCGGACAAGATGTTCAAATCGTATTCATTGGACCATGTATTGCAAAAAAAGCCGAATCGGACGAAATTCATCAAGTTATTACATTTAAAGAACTACGAAACATGTTTCACACTGCAAGTATTACTCCCGAGAATGTAATTGATGCCGAATTCGACTCGCCTATAGGCGGTAAAGCCTCCATATTCCCAGTTACACGTGGAAAGTTATATTCCATGAATAAATCCGACGACATTAGTGAAGAAAATATAATAGTTGCATCGGGTAAAACACATTTTAAAGAAGCTATTAAAGAATTTGAAGATGGGCTCAACAAATTGCAACATCTTGAATTGTTGTGTTGCGAAGGTTGCATTATGGGTCCTGGAATGACTGAACCTAATAAACTATACACTAAAACAACTTTTATCAGGAATTACGTAAGAGAAAAGCTTCAACAACTCAACAAACATGAATGGGAACAGCATTTTAAAAAATATTTAAATCTTGATTATTCCCAGCATTTTACTCCTGCTGACCGACGAATACCTAAACCCTCTAACGAAGCTATCGAAAACATATTAAATTCCATGGGAAAGAAAAAGCCCGAAGATCACTTAAACTGTGGGGCATGTGGCTACGATACATGTTACGAACATGCTATTGCTATTTTAGAAGGATTAGCTGAATCGGAAATGTGTTTGCCTTTCACCATTGAAAAATTGCATAACTCTATAAAAGAACTGAATTTATCTAATGAAAAGCTTGCCAGTGCTCAACTGTCGTTAAAACAATCGGAAAAACTTGCCACTATGGGACAGCTTTCGGCAGGTATTGCTCACGAACTAAATAATCCATTAGGAATTATTACCATGTATAGTCATATTTTAAAAGAAGAATTGCCTGCCGATCATCCTTTGCAGAAAGATATTTCGCTTATTGTTGAACAAGCAGATCGTTGCAAAAAAATTGTAGGAGGTTTATTAAATTTTGCAAGAAAAAATCAGGTTAATCTTGTCGAAACTAATATCATAAAGTTTGCCCAACAAACCATCAACTCAATCATTATTCCCGAAAACATCAAGGTTGAGATCGTTGCAAATATGACCAATCCGATGGTTTATATTGATAACGACCAGTGGATGCAAGTTATGACCAACATAGAAAAAAACGCCATAGAAGCAATGCCCAATGGTGGCACATTAACCATCAATTTACAAGAAATAGACCATGACGTAGAAATTTCTATTGCCGATACCGGCACGGGAATTTCTAAAGAAAATTTAGAAAAAATTTATACACCATTTTTTACAACTAAACCAATGGGTAAAGGAACCGGTTTAGGACTATCACTTGTTTACGGCATAGTAAAAATGCATCGTGGACAAATTACGTGCGAAAGCAACGACGACCCCACCAAAGGACAAACAGGAACTTGTTTTAAAATTAGAATTCCAAGAAATAAAATGTTTAACCAAAATAAATCATATACGTATGAAAGCAACGAATATTAAAAAAGTATTAATTGTTGACGACGATATCGACAGTTTAAGTCAATTGTCATTATACATGAAACAAATGGGTTTTGATGTAATAACTGCCGAATCGCAAAAAGAAGGTGAAGAACTTATTAATCAACACAAGCCCGATTTGGCTATCTTCGATTTAATGATGGACAATAAAGACAGTGGTTTTATCTTAAGCTACAAATTGAAGAAAAAATACCCCGACGTCCCTGTAATAATTGCTACGGCTGTCTCTTCCGAAACAGGAATATTATTTGAATTGAACACTGAAGAAGAAAAAAAATGGATTAAAGCCGACTTATATCTCGAAAAAGGCATTCGTTACGATCAGCTAAAAGAACACATTCAAAAATTGTTGAAAATATAAAAAACTTACAACTATGGCTACCTTAAAAGTTTTAATTGTTGATGACGAACCCGGTATTCGATCGGGAATCTCGCGTATCTTGCAAAATTTTACTGTCGATTTCCCTTTTGCCGAGGAGCCATTCCAATACGAATCTATTGAAGCATCAACAGGCGAAGAAGCTTTACATTTTATTGACAGCCAACCTATTGATATTGTGTTATTAGATAATAAATTACCCGGAATACAGGGTGTTGAAGTATTACAATATATCAAAGAAAAAAACATTGACACAAACGTTATGATGATTACATCATACGCTTCGCTCGACTTAGCTATTAAAGCAACTAACAATGGCGCATATAACTTCGTGCCTAAGCCCTTCACTCCTCAGGAACTTAAAACTGCCATGGAGGGCATTACCAAACATCTTTACTTGAGAAGAATGACCAATAAACTTAACGAAGAAAGCAGAAAAACTAGGTTTCAATTTCTTTCCGTGCTATCACACGAACTTAAATCGCCCATTAATGCAATAGAAGGATATTTACGAATTATGCTCGACAAGCAAGTAGGCAATAATATTGACGACTACGAACATATGATCAACCGCTCACTCGAGCGAATAAGAAGCATGCGAACACTAATTTCAGATATGCTCGATTTAACTAAAATAGAATCGGGAGGGAAAAAACGAGAAATTAGTAAAGTAGATGTAGTACATCTAGCACAATTATGTATTGACAACATGTTGCCTTTAGCTGCTCAACGTAATATAAAAATTTATCTCGATTCGAATAAACCAGAAATATACATCAATGCCGATTCTTCAGAAATTGAAATTGTGCTAAATAATCTATTATCAAATGCCATTAAATATAATAAACCCGATGGCACAGTATTTTGCTCCATCAAAGAAGAAAATAATAAACTGATTATTGAAGTGAAAGATACAGGTATTGGAATGTCTGCCGAAGATCTATCGAAACTATTTCAGGAATTTGTTAGAATTAGAAATGAAAAAACTAAAGGAATTAGCGGTAGCGGTCTTGGCTTATCCATTATAAAAAAGATAATTAACGAATATTACAATGGACACATTACAGTTAGCAGTGAAGTTGATAAAGGTTCTACATTTACCGTAGAAATACCATTCAATTAGAAAATAGCATAGAAATTATACGAAAAACAACGTCATACTCCACACCGCGTTGCACCAAAAAATTTGCAAGCTTATGTTTTTTCTGATTATCATTTTCCTTCATATATGTTTTCATTTTTTTTCTTGCCAATTCTAAAAATATTTGCAAGTATTCTTGCTCGTCAATATTTTGATCCAAAACTTTATTTATCAGTTTTTCATCTATTTTTTTATGCATTAATGCATGTTTTATTTTTATCTTGCCCCACAAATTAAGATATAATTTATCGTGTACGAACGCATTAACATATCTTTCTTCATCAATATATTTTGCTATTTTCAGGTTTTCTACAATTTCTTTTATTTCATTTACCGATAATTTAGAATTCTTGAGCTTTTCATAAACATCTGCTTCGCACATTTCTCTCTGTGAACATATTTTTTGAAGCTTATTTATCCATAATTCTTTTTCCGTCATAATTTTATAGCTTTAATTATACGAGGTTTGTTATGAATATCCCTATACAGTTTTGTTTCATAATTATTTTCTGAAAATATGTGGATCAAATCTGCCGAATAATTTTCGTGAATCTCTGTGTATATAACCCCACTTCTGTTTAAACCATTGTTAGCAAATGAAATAATAGCTTTATAAAACATCAACGGATCGTTTTCAGGAACAAATAAAGCAATATGTGGTTCATACTGAACAACATTAGAATGCATGCTTTTCATTTCGTTTTGTGGAATATATGGCGGATTACTAACTATTAGGTCATATTTTTCATTGATTTGTGAGTGCAAAATGCTGTCTTTTATAAAAGTAACATCCAACGAAAACTTATTTGCATTACAACGTGCAATTTTTAACGCATCATCAGAAACATCGCTTGCACAAACATCCCACATCGGAGCAAAGTATTTTAATGTTACTGCTATACAACCCGAACCTGTGCCTATGTCCAATATCTTCTTTTTAATGTTTACATCCGATTCTTTTAAAATTAACCTACATAATTCTTCTGTTTCGGGTCTAGGAATTAATACATACGAATTCACATAAAATTCCAAGTCTAAAAACCACGCTTTATGTAACACATATTGTATAGGTTCGTTTCGTAACAATCGTTTCCATTTTTGTTCGAATACTTTAAAAGTAAAAGATTCTTTTTCAATTTCATGATCGAATTTCTCAAATAATTCAAACCGAGTTTGTATATGTAAAACATCCATAATTAGCCACTCTGCAATAGTTTGTGCTTCATTGATGCTATATATTGATTTTAAAGAAACTGTAATATTATTTAATATTTCTCTGATAATCATAATACTATATCATGTTTAAACTTTTTATACAAATCATTCAAAAATATTTGCAAAGAATATTATTTTTTCTTTAAATTTATCCCAAAATTTCAAACTATGAAAAAATTTTATCTATTAATGATTGTTTCACTAGTAATATTTAGTGTAAATGCTCAAATAAAATTTCAAAAACGTTACGCAATTGGTAACACTTATAATTTTCTCACTTCGGTAGTACAGAATCCCGACAAAAGTTATATCATGGCAGGGCATGGCATCAACATCGGTCAATATGAATTAGATGTTGTAAAAACCGACTCCACCGGAACTATTCTATGGGCAAAACGATATTATAGCCCAGTTTTTTTAGCAACCGATTATTACGAATCAGGAAAGCTCATTCGAACATCTGACGGTGGCTATATTATGTGCGGAACCCGTAAAACCGATGCATTTGTAATGAAACTCGACGCTTCGGGAAATGTCTCATGGTCTAAAACATATTATATAAGCGGTGCATCGTATCATTTTCTAAAAAATATAAAACAAACTTCCGATGGTGGTTATATAGCAGTCGGATATATGCGTAATGCCAGCACCGACTCGCTCGATGCTTTTATAGTAAAAATTACAAGCAATGGAACACTCTCTTGGGGTGGAAGATGGAATAATCAAACTGTAAACTCCGACGACTCATTTATTGATGTAGCCGAAGATCAAGGCAATGGATTCGTAGCCGTTGGGTACACATCACAAGTTTTTGGAGCAGACACAACATGGGATGCATTAATTGTTAAATTCAATACTAACGGAACTATTGGTTGGTCAAATGTTTTAGGCGATAATAATCAAGACGAAGAAGCTAGCGTTATTATTAAACAAGGAAATAATTTTTATATTGCTGGAAATACTACCCAAGGAGCTTTAGGAACCGACTTTTTCTTTATGGAAATGTCTACCAGCGGCACTCAAAATTGGACAAGAAGATTTGGCTACGGCTTAGCTGATCTAATGTTTAAAATTTTACCTACATCTACCGGATTCTCACTTGTAGGAGGAGAAATAACCATGGGAGGCAATATTGTTAAAGCCGACTTCAATTCAAGCGGACAATATATTACCAACACAGGATATGCATACGGAGGTAGTTGGGCATTCCCCGTTAATGTTGATGCTCAAAAAACAACCGACAATGGATGGATAATGGGAGTTATGAGCATTGAATATGCTTATTATTTGCTTAAAGCCAATGCTGCTGGTTCGACAGGTTGTTATGAAAATACATTCAACCCCACCATCACAACATTCACTTTTACACAAGATGCCTTTACGGGAACTTACTCTACCAATGTAACATCGGGCAATCCAAGTGTATCAACAGGAAGCTTCACCGTATCTCAAACAGTAACCGATTGTCAATTTGTTCCTTGCGATACTCCTGTTGTTAGCATTACACCAACAAACCCAACTATTTGTCAAGGGCAATCTGTAACTTTAACTGCTTCAGGATCAAATGGAAGCGGTCCTGTTACTAGTTGGAGTTGGAACACCGGTCAAACAACTGCATCAATAAATGTTAGCCCTTCATCAACAACAACTTATACCGTAACTGGAACTGTTGGTTCTTGTCCGAGCCAACCCGTACAAGTTACTGTTACTGTTAATCCTGTTCCCTCAGTAAGTATTTCAGGCAATAATAATATTTGTCAAGGTCAATCAACAACATTAACTGCCACGGGTGGTGGTACATACACATGGAGCAACGGAGTCACAGGACCTACTAATATAGTTAATCCTTCATCTACAACAACATACACAGTTACCGTTACAAATACATATAACTGCACAAACACTGCTTCTGTTCAGGTAACAGTCAATCCTTTACCCAATGCTTCCATTAATGGTCCATCGTCAGTGTGCTCGGGACAAAATGTTTCGCTTACTGCATCGGGCGGAGATACCTACTTATGGAACAATGGCTCTACTGCCAACCCATTAAACCTCAATCCTACTTCTTCTGCTACATATAGCGTTACTGTAACAAATTCATCAACTGGTTGCTCTTCTACTGCAAGTCATAGCATTACTGTTAATCCTAATCCAATTGTAGCCATTGCTGGCGATACCATTATTTGCGAAGGCTATTCAACTACATTAACTGCAAGTGGTGGAAATAGCTATATATGGTCGAATGGTGCAACAACACCAAGCATTACTGTCACACCACCTCTGGGAACAAGCATTTACACTGTTACCGTTACCAATACTTCTACGAGTTGTTACACTGTACGAAATGTAACAGTTCAAGTAGTATCAGCTCCCAATGCTTCCATCTCGGGAAATAATGCCATCTGCCCCGGACAATCAACAACACTAACAGCTAGTGGTGGCACAACTTATTTATGGAGCACAGGAAATACAACTGCTAGTATACAAGTTTCACCTACTTCTACAACCACATATACTGTATCTGTTTATGCTGGTACATGCTTCTCTACAGCATCTATACAAGTAATTGTACACACTCCACCTACTGTCTCTGTTACAGGACAAAATGTATCATGTTTTAATGGAAATAACGGAAGTGCAACAGCATCAGTTACAGCAGGCAATCCGCCATATAATTATTTGTGGAATAATGGTCAAACCAGCTCTACTATTAATAACCTAACAAATGGCACTTATTCTGTAACCGTTACCGACGGTAATGGATGTACAGGAACAGCTCAAACAACCATTACTCAGCCTCAAGCAATATCAGCAACGTATATCGTTAGTCATGTAAGTTGTTTTGGAGGGAATAACGGTACTATAAGCCTTACAACTTCTGGTGGCACAGCTCCATATTCATTCGCATGGAGCAATGGAGCTTCAAGCTCCACTAACACCAATCTTTCTGTTGGTAGCTATACTGTAACCATTACCGATGCTAACAATTGTAGCCATATTGTTCAAAATATTAACATCAATCAACCGGCAAGTCCTTTATCTATTGTTACCGATTCTGTTCGTCATGTTTCATGTTTTGGCGAAAATAATGGGTTTATTATGGTACACGGTATTGGTGGCACAGCTCCATACCAATATACTTGGTCAAATAATGCAAATACAAATTCAATCGCATTTTTAACTGCCGGTATCTATCGTGTAACAGTTACCGATGCTAATGGTTGCAGCGATATTGATACTATTGTGATAAATCAGCCGCCTGCTATAGTTGTCCATTCTCAAATTACAAATGCTTCATGCAATTATGGCAAAGATGGAAAAATTGAATTAGAAGTAACAGGCGGTGTTTCACCATATACTTATGCATGGTCGAACAATGTTACACAACCCATAAATCAGAACATTGGAAGCGGTAATTATTTTGTAACCATTACCGATAATACAAACTGTGCTTTTGTCGATACATTTTTAGTAAAAGCCAGTGAAATTGATTGTATTGTAATACCTGAACTCATCACTCCAAACGGCGATGGAGTGAATGATAAATTTGAAATTAAAGGTATTCAATATTTCGAAAAAGTTGATATCGAAATATATAATCGTTGGGGGAGTAAAATCTTTAGCTTTAGTGGCAGCGGGCTTGAATACATGGATCCAACCAAACAATGGGACGGAACTTATAAAGATAAAGAAAAATGCTCTCCTTGCTCTTTTGTTTATATCGTAAACGTTTACAGTGGAAAGAATCCGTATCAAGGAATTGTAACGGTTAAACAATAAAAATCAGCCAGTCCATCCTTCTCTATCAAGACTTCTATATTGAATTGCTTCGGCAACGTGGGCAGGTTTAATTTGTTCGCTTAATTCTAAATCGGCAATAGTTCTTGCAACTTTTAAAATTCTATCGTAAGCTCTCGCCGATAAGCCAAGTTTATTCATAGCATTCTTCAACAACGACATACCGACACTGTCTATTGTTGCAAATTGCTGAATTAATTTTCCACTTATCTGAGCGTTACAATATATTCCTGGTAAATTATTATATCTTGCTTCTTGCAATTTTCTTGCTTTAACTACACGTTCCCTTATTATTTCGCTTGTTTCAACTTTTACAGAATATCCCGATAATTTTTCAAATGGTACAGGCACTACTTCCAAATGAATATCAATTCTGTCGAGCAAAGGACCTGAAATGCGGCTAAGGTACTTCTGTCTCACTCCTGACGAACATACACATTCTTTCTCAGGGTGATTGTAATAACCGCAAGGGCATGGATTCATCGAAGCAACTAACATAAAACTCGATGGATATTCAACACTAAATTTGGCACGACTTATAGTTACAACCCTGTCCTCCAATGGTTGACGCATTACTTCCAAAACTGTTCGTTTAAATTCGGGAAGCTCATCTAAAAATAAAACACCATTATGTGCCAGAGAAATCTCTCCAGGTTGCGGATATGTTCCTCCGCCCACTAGTGCAACATCGCTAATTGTATGATGAGGAGAACGAAAGGGTCGAACAGTCATTAACGAAGTATTTTTATCCAAAGTGCCCGCAACTGAATGTATTTTTGTTGTCTCTAAAGCTTCTTCTAAAGTAAGTGGAGGTAAAATGGTAGGTATTCGTTTGGCAAGCATGGTTTTACCTGCTCCCGGTGGTCCAATCATAATAATATTATGACCTCCTGCAGCTGCTATTTCAAGAGCACGTTTTACGTTTTCTTGTCCTTTTACATCCGAAAAATCAATTTGATATTTATTATAGTTAGCATAAAATTCTTCTTCTAAATTAATTTTTATAGGAATTAATGAACTTTTATTTTGTAAAAATTGAATGACTTCGGATAAAGATTCTGCACCATAAACGTCAATATCATTTACCACTGCAGCTTCGCGTGCATTCTGCTTTGGCAATATTATAGCTTTAAACCCTTCATTTCGAGCTTGTATTGTGATAGGTAAAGCGCCTCGTATAGGCTGAATATAGCCATCGAGCGACAACTCACCCATTATTATAAACGAATTGAAATCGCTTACATCTATTTGTTTACTCGCCGCCAAAATACCAAGGGCTATTGGTAAGTCGTACGAAGATCCTTCTTTTTTTATATCTGCTGGTGCAAGGTTAATAATTAAACGTTGCCCAGGCATTTTATAGCCATTTTGTCTTAATGCCGATTCTATCCGTTGTAAACTTTCCTTAACAGCATTATCGGGCAACCCTACCATAAAATACTTTATCCCTTGAATTGCATTAACTTCAATAGTTATAGTTGTGGCGTTTATACCGTGTACCGCACTCGCAAATACTTTTACTAACATAAAAAATTATTAACAATTAGTTTTAACAAAATTACTCTAAAAAATTTTTTTTCGGATTGTATTGAAAAAAAATATCGTTACATTTGTAATCTTGTGAAAGTTGAGAGCATGAAAATAGGGTATGTTTTAACAATTGCGATGTGTATGTGTTTTGCTCATTCTTCTTTTGCTCAACTTATAAATGATAACACTCTCATTCCCGATACAACCTATATTGGTCCAACAAACGATCAAGAATTTGAAGAAGAAACAAACATTATTGCTACCAACTTAAATTCTTATTATATCCCTTCCACAATTGATACATTAACACATGTACCTGCATATAATCTTTATCTTTTCTGGGATACAACCGATATACATCCTTACCAAAGTAAAATGGTATTATTTAAAGACAAACACAATATACCATTGCGTAACAATGAAACTAAATTTTTCTTTCCATATAAAAACAATGAAATAACTTCCGATTTTGGCTGGCGACGATGGAAATATCATTATGGTATAGATTTACGCGTAAATGTTGGTGATTCTATACTAAGTTGTTTCGATGGAATGGTACGCATTGCCCAGAAAAGCAGATCTTATGGTTATACGGTTGTTATCAGACACAATAATGGCTTAGAAACACTTTATGCACACTTGTCAAAATTACTTGTAAAACCTAATCAATCAATTAAAGCCGGAGAAGTTGTCGGATTAGCTGGAAATACTGGCCGATCTACAGGACCTCATTTACATTTTGAAATTCGATATTTAGGTGGACCTATCAATCCACACGATATTATAAACTTTAATTCTATGGACCTCCATTCTGATACACTTACTATTAGTCAACAAACTTTTGCATATCTTGAAGATGTATTTAAAGCTCGTTATCATACAGTCAGAAAAGGCGATACCTTAGGGAAAATTGCTAAAAAATATGGTGTTTCGATTAATAGACTATGCAAACTCAATGGAATTTCACGAAAAAAAATACTTCGCCCCGGTCAAAAAATTCGATATACGTAATTAATATTTTTTTACAAAATTGCGTTACTCAACATAATTATAAACCCATTACCTTTGCAATAAATTTTTAACATGGAACAAAATAATCAATCAACAAACTCTAAATTTTCAAGAACTACCTTTTGGATGTTTATCACCATTATATTGCTCCTTCTCTCAAACATTTTCTTTATATATAAATTTTATACTGTTAGAAAAGAAAAGGTCTATGTTCAAGTCGAATTACAAGACACAGAAGCCGAAAAAAATCAAATAGAACAGCAACTTCAAGAAATGCTAAATCAGTATAACACACTTAAAACCGATAATACAAAAATTTCGCAAGAGCTTGAAAAAGAAAAAGAGAAAATTAAAGAACTGCTCGAAGAAATTAAGAATATCAAAAAAGCAAATGCATATCAAATAAATCAATATAAAAAAGAATTACAAACCCTACGCGAAATTATGAAAAGCTATATTGTACAAATCGATTCACTTAATACTCGCAACAAATTATTAACCGAAGAAAACCGTAAAGTAAAAAGCGACTATAAAAAAGTAATTTCAGAAAAAGAAGACCTTGAGCAAAAAAAACAAGAACTAGAGCAAAAAGTTGATATTGCCAGCACTATCCGTGCTATAAATATTGTATCTGTTGCTGTTAACGATAGAGCAAAAGAAATTAATAAAGCCAAAAGGGCTAGTAAATTACGAGTTTGCTTTACTTTAACAGAAAATGCTATCGTAAAACCAGGTAACCGTTTTGTATATATTCGCATAGCACGCCCCAATAAAGAAATTTTACCCAATCCTGAAGGAGATTTGTTCGACTTTAACGGGAATAAACTAATGTACTCTGCACGAAGAGAAGTTGATTATCAGAACAAAGACATTGATATGTGTATTTATTGGACAAATGACGGAACTCTAACCGAAGGAGTTTACAATGTCGACATATTTTGCGATGGGAAACAAATAGGAAGCGATCAATTTCTATTAAAGTAGTTTATTATTCTAATATTTCAAATCGTTGATTCCTTCTTTTAGGAATAAAACCTGCCTCTATAATCATATTTTTCATTTCTTCAATGCTCATCGTTGTTTTCTCTGCACCTGCTGTCGAAACAACATTCTCTTCAATCATTATAGAGCCCATATCGTCGGCACCAGCATGCAAACACAATTGAGCAACATCTTTTCCAACCGTTAACCACGAAGGTTGAATATGAGGAATATTGTATAAAATAATACGACTAATTGCTAACATACGTACGTATTCCGAAATTCCAATAGGGTTTAAGTTATATTCTTTACTTATTCGAGTATTCTTGAATTGAATAGGCCATAGCACAAAATTCATAAAGCCTGGTGCATCATCTGGTTTTTGATCCTGCAACTCTCTTATTTGTATTAAATGAACGATACGCTCTTCTATTGTCTCAATATGACCAAACATCATAGTTGCCGATGTTACCAATTTCTTCAAATGGGCAACACGCATTACTTCTAACCATTCTTCGGTTGTACATTTTGCTGGTGAAATTATTTTTCTAACTCTATTACTTAATATCTCAGCTCCCGCACCCGGTAAACTTGTTAATCCCGCATCTATCAAGGCATCAATAATATATTCAATGGTTTTGTTTTCTTGTTTTGCTAAAAAAATTATCTCTGGGGGTCCTAATGCATGAATTTTTAATATTGGAAATTCTGCCTTTAATGTACTAAAAAGCCATGTATAGTAATTAAGTCCTAAATCAACATTTAAGCCTCCTTGAAGTAAAATTTGGTCACCACCAAATAGGATAAGTTCATTAATCTTTTTTCTATACTCGTCCAACGATGTTACATATGCTTGTTTATCATTTTTTTTAACGCAAAAGTTACAAAATTTACATTGTACTGAACATATGTTGGTTATATTAATATTTCTGTCAATAATCCACGTAACTACAGGTTCTGGGTTAAATTTATATCTTATATCATTGGCAATTGCCATTAATTCACCCAAATTTTCTTTATAATATAGATCTAAATATTCGTTTAATGCGAATGTTTTATTCATTCAGATTAATGTTAAATAACTTGCAGCGATTATTTAAGCAAATTATATTTTAATATTACCCACATTGCACGCAAACCATCTTTCCAATTAATTTTTTTCCCTTCTTCGTAGGTACGTCCATAATATGAGATTCCAACTTCATAAATTCTGATGCCTTTAATTTTTGCAATTTTAGCAGTAACCTCGGGTTCAAATCCAAATCTTTTTTCTTTTAATTTAATTGACTTAATAATTTCCGACCTAAACGCTTTATAGCAGGTCTCCATATCTGTCAAATTCAAATTCGAAAAAATATTACTTAACCACGTTAGAAATGCATTGCCTACACGATGAAAAAAATACAATACTCTATGAGGATCATTTCCTACAAATCGGCTTCCATAAACTACATCGGCAAAACCATCTATAATTGGCTTTATCAACCTGTTATATTCTCGTGGATTGTATTCTAAATCAGCATCTTGTATTAAAATAATATCGCCGGTTGCTAATTCTATACCCTTATGAATAGCTGCTCCTTTACCACAATTTTTCGCTTGGCTAAAAAAAATAATGTTTTTATCCGAATGTTTTGAAATATATTGTTCTATTATTTCTTTGCTTTTATCCGTAGAAGCATCATCAATAATAATTATTTCCTTTTTAAAATTTGCTATCAATTTTACATCTAATATTTTATCTAAAATTATTTCAACAGTTTTTTCTTCATTATAGACGGGTATTATAATAGACAATATATTATTCATTTTACAAATGTAGTAAAACTTTAGTGCAATAAAAAAATAAAAAAGCCCTGAAATATTCAGGGCTTTAATTTAAAAGTCGGCGGCGACCTACTCTCCCGCGTTAGCAGTACCATCGGCGCTGATGGGCTTAACTTCTCTGTTCGGAATGGGAAGAGGTGGAACCCCATCGCCATAGCCACCTTAATATCGTATGACGTATGGAAGAATATAACTACCGTTTTAAAAGTAAAGCTTTCGGGCAATTAGTACTGCTCAGCTTTGACATTACTGTCTTTACACCTGCAGCCTATCAACGCCGTAGTCTTCGACGACCCTTACAGGAAAACTCATCATGGAGTTGGCTTCGCGCTTAGATGCTTTCAGCGCTTATCCAGTCCAGACATAGCTACCCTGCGGTGCAGCTGGCGCCACAACAGGTACACTAGCGGTCTGTCCGACTCGGTCCTCTCGTACTAAAGTCGGGTCTCCTCAATTTTCCAACGCCCACCACAGATAGGGACCGAACTGTCTCACGACGTTCTGAACCCAGCTCGCGTGCCACTTTAATCGGCGAACAGCCGAACCCTTGGAACCTTCTCCAGCCCCAGGATGTGACGAGCCGACATCGAGGTGCCAAACCGCCGCGTCGATATGAGCTCTTGGCGGCGATCAGCCTGTTATCCCCGGAGTACCTTTTATCCTTTGAGCGATGGCCCTTCCATACGGAACCACCGGATCACTTTGCCCTACTTTCGTACCTGCTCGACTTGTCAGTCTCACAGTCAAGCGCCCTTATGCCAATACACTCTACGCACGGTTACCATTCGTGCTGAGGGCACCTTTGGGAGCCTCCGTTACTCTTTTGGAGGCGACCACCCCAGTCAAACTACCCACCATGCACTGTCTTCCTTTCGGAATTAGAACCCAAGCAAGCAAAGGGTGGTATTTCAACGGCGACTCCACGATGCCTGGCGACACCGCTTCACAGTCTCCCACCTATCCTACACATTACTTACCCAGATTCAATGCAAAGTTGCAGTAAAGGTTCACGGGGTCTTTCCGTCTTGCCGCGGGTAAACGGTATCTGCACCGATACTCCAATTTCGCTGAGTCTCCGCTCGAGACAGTGGGGAAGTCGTTACGCCATTCGTGCAGGTCGGAACTTACC
>JAOADU010000059.1 GCA_026417155.1 Bacteroidales bacterium
GTCATAATCCCGCCAATACCAATTATGGGCAATTTGACACTACGAGCCACCTGCCAAACCATTCGCAAGGCAATAGGTTTAATAGCAGGTCCTGATAAGCCTCCAGTAATGGTGGAAAGTACAGGGCGACGAGTTTTGGAGTCAATTGCCATTCCCAACAAAGTATTTATTAAAGAAATGCTATCGGCTCCCTCATCTTCAACAGCTTTAGCTATTTCTACAATATTGGTTACGTTAGGCGAAAGTTTTACAATTAATGTTTTACGATATACTTTACGAATGGCCGAAACAACCATTTTTGCCCCCGGACATGATGTTCCAAAAGCCATCCCTCCTTCTTTAACATTGGGACAACTAATATTAACTTCAATAGCAGTTATTTTATCTAAATCGTTTAGCTTTTCAGCAATTTCAATATATTCTTCGACAGTAGAGCCAGAAACATTAACTATAATATGTGTATCGTAATGTTTAATTCGTGGATAAATATTGGATATAAAGTAGTCAATACCTTTATTTTGTAACCCCACAGCATTAAGCATGCCCGAAGGTGTTTCTGCCATTCGTGGATATGGATTGCCTTCTCTAGGTTTTAATGTAGTTCCTTTAACAACAAAACCACCTAGGCGATTCAAATCAATAAATTCGGCAAATTCTTCGCCATAGCCAAATGTTCCTGATGCTGTTAATACAGGGTTTTTTAATAAAAGTTTATGGATGTTTACAGATAAATTTACCATAACAATTCGTTTGAATTAAATACTGGACCTTCGGTACAAACACATAAATTGCCTTTAATTGTAGGAGTTATACAACACAAACAAGCTCCAATACCACATGCCATAGTATTTTCGAGCGATACTTGGCAAGGAACATTATGCTCGCTAGCTTTTTTCGAAACTGCTTTCATCATAGCTTCGGGACCACAGGCATAAATTTGCTCATATTTTTGTAAGTTATTAAATATTTGATGTTGTGTTACATAACCCTTTGTACCTACGGAACCATCTTCTGTTGTAATATAAACTTCTCCATATTTTTTATATTCGTCAATCTCTATCAAATCAGTAACTGATTTGGTACCAATGATTATATCGGGATGTATGCCCAATTTTGAAATTTGCCTTGCCAATAATAGTAATGGTGCCACACCACAACCTCCTCCGATAAGTAAAGCATTATTTTTTAAATGATTGAAATGAAAACCTTTACCTAAAGGATAAATTATATTTAGTGTTTGATTTTCTGAAAGTTGGCTTAATGAAAATGTTGCTTTACCTACAATTTGAATTAATATTCGCAAATGTTCATCGTTGGTTATATCGTGAATTGAAAAAGGTCTCCGTAAAAAAACAGTAGAGTTATTTGGCACCAATATTTGTACAAACTGACCTGCAATAATATGTTGCAAAGGCTTATGTGTTTGTAATTCGAGAATAAAATACCTATGGTTTAAAACCAGTTTCTTGACGATAGTAGTTTCTTCAACAACTTTAGGCATATATTTTTTGTGTAAAGATACAAACTTAAAAATAAAAGGAAATATGACAAATAACGCTATTCTACTCGGTAAACATTTGCTGTTTTGTCACTATATAAAACAATAATTTGCTCTATTTTTTTGGTATTTGTAATTGGTATATAATCATTTATAGAATTTATATCAGCTTTTAAGTTTTTATCATTTTCTATCTCATTTTGAACATTTTTTATTTCATTGTTGCTTGTTTCTACCAGATTATCGAATAAGGTTGGTTCGCGTTCGGGCTTAAACATATCACCTTTACCCATAATAAGCCACTCTGCATTTATATAAGGAAAACGACTTAATATTTTCTGAATGACGTCTAAACTTGGATTATTTCGCCCCGATAAAATATGCGATATACTTGAACGTTGTATTCCAATTTCATCGGCAAATTTTGAAGGACTAATATTTTCGACAGATAAAAATTTTTCTAATCGTTCTTTCATTTTTTTTCACAAATGTAATAAATTTATATTTTACAAATGTAATGTTTGTAAAATTACAATTGTAAATATCAGCAAACACAAACTTTATTCAATAGTTAAACATAAACTTTAGAAAAATTATTTAATGAATTGTATTTAAACTTATTAAACTCGTGTTATTAAGTAAAATGTATTGAATATAAACAAATCAATAACTTACTTTAAGTAATAAATAATGTCATTATATTTATTTAATTGATTTATTGATTTTTACGATATTTATTTTCACAAAAGTAAAAATATAAATTTGTTTACAAAAAGCAATTCAATAAATAATTTGAATATAAATTAAAAATTTACACATGTAAATAACATTAATATTTGCTTTCGTTTACATTTGTAATTTTTTTTTTAGAAATGAAATGGTAAAATATTTTCTTGTAAAACTTTAATTTTTCTGTTACATTTGCAAAAAGCATATTTATGTCTATAGCTTCTTCAGAATTAATTTTAAATACTGATGGTAGTATTTATCATCTACGATTAAAACCCGAACATATCGCCAATACTATCTTACTGGTTGGTGATCCGGGACGTGTTAGTCTCATTAGTAAGCATTTTAGCCATATTGAACATCAAATACAAAATAGAGAGTTTGTTACACATACTGGTTATTACAAAGGGAAACGCATCACTGCCCTATCTACAGGTATAGGAACAGATAATATCGATATCGTACTAAACGAACTTGATGCACTCGTAAATATAGATTTTAACACACGCTTGCCTAAACAAGAGCATACATCATTAAATTTAATCCGAATTGGAACATCTGGTGGATTGCAAGAGTACGCAAAAGTCGATTCATTTTTAATTTCAGAAAAGGCTATAGGTTTCGACGGATTATTAAATTTTTACGCTCAAAGAAACGACGTTACAGATATTTTATTTGAAGAAGCCTTTTGCAAGCACGTTAATTGGAACGAACGATTACCGAAACCGTATGTTGTTTCAGCATCAAATGAACTTTTACAATTATTCAGAGACGAACATACAACAGGAGTGACAATTTCAGCACCTGGATTTTACGGTCCTCAAGGAAGAGTATTACGATTGCCTATTATTGATCCTTTTATTAACGAAAAAATTCATACTTTCTCGTACAACGGTTATAAAATTACAAATTACGAAATGGAGAGTTCGGCTCTATTTGGTTTATCTGCATTACTTGGTCATAACGCATTAACGATATGTGTAATTATTGCCAATAGAGTTACAAAAACATTTTCTGAAAATTACAAACCTAAAGTAGAAGAATTAATCCTATATACGTTAAACAAACTAACAGAATAAATGTCGGATTTAATTTCAAAAATAAAATTATTAGACGACCCAGATGAAAGAATATACCAGTCTATACGCGAAAGTATCATTAACGATGGATTAAGTGCAATTCCTTTGCTCGAAGAAGTATGGGGCAATGAACCAAACCCATTATTGCAAGAACGTATAGAAGAGATTATACATACCATTCAATTTACTGATTTAAAGCGAAATTTTCAAGATTGGAAAAGTGCTACCACTAAAGACATCATTTACGGTGCTTATTTGGTTGCCAAATATGTCTATGCCGATTTACAGTGGGAAAAAATTGAGAAGTACATAGATAAAATTAAGAAAGACGTTTGGCTCGAACTTAATCAAAACTTAACTGCTCTTGAAAAAATTAATTTATTGAATTACATTTTTTTTCATTTGCATGGATTTTCTGTAACAAATTCTAATACCAACTTGCCGCAAAATTACCTAATCAATCATGTGATTGAAACTAAACGAGGAAATGACCTTTGTATATCTGTTCTTTACATAGGTATAGCTCAACGTCTTAATATTCCGGTTTTTGGAGTAAATTTTCCCAAAAACTTTTTAGTTTGTTTTGTTGACCATTTATCGGCTTTTGAAGCTTTTGGCGATACTACCAACTCAGGTGTTTTATTTTACATGACACCACGTGGTAATGGTACTGTTTTTGGACTCAAGGAATTGGATTATTTTTTAAATCAGGCAAAAATTAAACCTTTGCTACAATATTATTTGCCAATGCCAAATTTGGAAGTAGTGAAAGAAATCGTCAGAAATTTAATTGCTTCGTATGAACAATTAGCTAATACAGATAAAGTCAACGAACTTAAGCAAATTTTGCAAATTTTATCGTAAATATGACAAAAGACGTTCTATATCAGCATGTTTATAATCAATTGGTACCCTTATTAAAAAAAGAAAATCCATTGTTGTCGAAGTTATCAACCATTGTTGCGTTACTTCATCATAAAATGAATGGCTTTTTCTGGACAGGCTTTTATTTATTAAGCGAAGATCATGAACTTTGGGTTGGTCCATATCAAGGTCCCGTGGCATGTCAGTATTTAGAAAAGCATAAAGGAGTTTGTTGGACTGCTATATTGAACCAAAAAACAATAATTGTACCCAATGTTCATGAATTTCCCGGACATATTGCCTGCGATCAGCGGTCTAATTCTGAAATAGCTATACCATTATTTGTTAATCAATCCATCATAGGAGTACTAGATATAGATAGCAAAAATTTTAACCATTTCGATAATATTGATGCTATTTGGCTGGAAAAAATACTCCAAATACTCGATTAA
>JAOADU010000035.1 GCA_026417155.1 Bacteroidales bacterium
AGCAACTAAAAATGGAGAATGGATAGGTTCGGCTGTAAAAACATATACCGATAAAGGTTTTTCGGGCGAATTTGTTTTAATGGTAGGTTTTTTGCCCGATGGTTCTATTTATAATATTTCTGTAATTGATCAAAAAGAAACACCAGGATTAGGAACTAAAATGTCTGAACCTAAATTTAAAGATCAGTTTAAGCAAAAAAATCCTGAAAAGAATAATTTGACTGTAAAAAAAGATGGTGGCGAAATAGATGCTATCACAGCAAGTACTATTACATCACGAGCATTTTGCGATGCTGTTCATCGTGCTTATGAAGCATTTAAAAAAGGAGGTGCCCAATGAACTATGTAAAAGAATTTACCAAAGGATTTATTAAAGAAAACCCGTTGTTGGTTTTAGCTTTAGGGATGTGTCCTTCGTTGGCTGTAACAACATCTGCCATTAATGGACTAGGAATGGGGGCTGCTACTACGTTTGTGCTAGTAATGTCAAATGTATTGATTGCATTGTTAAAGAATTTTATTCCCAATAAAGTTCGTATCCCTGCTTTTATTGTTATTATTGCTACATTTGTTACTATAGTTGATTTAACTATGAATGCGTTTTTGCCCGATTTATACAAAGCATTAGGAATTTTTATTCCCTTAATAGTTGTGAATTGCATTATTTTAGGTCGCGCCGAAGCTTTTGCACAAAAAAATAACGTATTGGCATCATTGCTTGATGGCTTGGGGATGGGCTTAGGATTTACATTAGCTATATTTGTTGTTGGTTCTATTCGCGAAATTTTAGGAAATGGATCATTTTTCGATATAAAGTTTGTTTCAGAAAATGCCAGTACCGTGCTTTTGTTTATCATGCCACCGGGTGCGTTTATTACACTTGGTTATATTATGTTATTAATGAATAAGTTAAAATCAAAATTAAATTAACGAGCTATGGATATAGTAAATATTATCATTTTAGCATTACTGGTCAATAATGTAGTATTAGCTCAATTTTTAGGAATTTGCCCTTTTTTAGGTGTATCACAACGCATTTCAACTTCGATTGGAATGGGAGCAGCTGTTGTATTTGTAATGACTATCGCTAATTTAGTTACATATCTATTGTTTAATTTTGTTTTAGCTTCGTTGCAAATACAGTTTATGCAAACCATAACTTTTATTTTGGTAATTGCATCGCTTGTTCAAATTGTTGAAATTATTCTAAAAAAAGTAAGCCCTCCATTGTATCAGGCATTAGGGATATATTTGCCTTTAATTACTACCAACTGTGCAGTATTGGGTACAGCTATTTTGGCAATAACAAAAAATTATAATCTCGTACATAGTTTAGTTTATGCAGTATCTACGGGTTTAGGATTTACGTTAGCTCTCATTTTAATGGCAGGATTACGTGAGCAACTCGAACTCACAGGAGTACCGAAATCGATGAAAGGATTCCCGATTACACTTATTACTGCTGGAATGCTTTCATTAGCATTTATGGGTTTTGCTGGATTGGTTAAATAAGCATTAACTTTAATCTTTGTTTTAAATTTTTCAGGTTTTAAAATTTCATTTACTTTTGCATCAAAATTGTAAAGAAAATTAATAATGAATTATTATTGCATTTACCTATTTGCTATTATATTTTCTATATTAACAATCAATTCGTACACTCAAGAGGTAAAAAAATCATCGGAAATAGAAGTAGTTCAAGGAAAAAAGTATTACATACATACCGTACAAAAGGGCGAAACCTTGTATAGCATCGCAAAAGCATACGAAGTGAGTATGGATGCTATTGCTTATGAAAATCCCGATGTTTTTCAAGGGATTAAACCCGAACAAAAATTAAAAATACCTATTTTGGCGACTCCTTTCGAAAAAAAAGAACACGAAGTGCAAAAGGGCGAGACATTGTATGGTATTGCTAAAAAATACAATACTACCATTGAAGAAATTGTGCAATTAAACCCCGACGTAATAAAGGGAATTAAACCAGGTCAACTATTGATGATTCCTGTTAGAACTGTAGCATCAGCCGATTATCAGCAGCCAAAAAATGTCGTTGAGCAAAAAAATATCCCGTCTGCTAATGTTACCAAACACATAGTAAAGAAAGGTGAAACTATTTATGGAATCTGCAAACTATACAATATCGAACAAGAAAAATTGTACGAGTGGAATCCTTCGTTAAAACAAGTCAATTTGCAAGTAGGACAAGAATTGCTTATATACGCTACACCAAAATCAAACGAATTAAATACAAAAACAACAAAAGAAACTGAAAACATAGATACCAATATAAAACAAAATTCAACCACAATAAAAGCAATTGAAGCGATTGATTGTCAAAAAGCAATTCAAACAAAAACAATTAAAGTAGCCATATTGCTCCCCTTGCAAAATGATTTTGCGATTTTAGAAGAAGAAGAAAGTTCAACAGATCCGAATATAAAATTATCGCCAAAGTCATATCTCGAGTTTTACGAAGGCTTTTTATTGGCTATCGATTCTATTAGAAAATCAGGCACCAACATTGAATTATGGCAATATGAAATAAAACGAGATTCTTCGAAAGTTATTCAATTATTGAATGATAAAAATTTACAAAATGCCGATCTTATTATAGGTCCGTTTCATGAAAATATTTTCGAAATGGTTGCTTCATGGGCAGAATCAAAACAGATTCCGGTAATTAATCCTGTGATGCCATCAAATAAAGCATTATACAATTGTTCTAATGTTATACAACTAAATACAACTTTAAATTCACAAATTGAGCAATTTGCTCGGTATATGGCTTCGTTCGATAGTTTAAATATGATTATTGTGCATACTAACTCGAACGAAGATATACAAATTTTAACAATCTATAAAAAACACTATATAGAATCTTATACCGATAATTTTAAATCAAAATTGCCTTCTTTAAAGGAGATAAATTACCATCAATCGGGACAGGAAGGATTAGAAAAATTACTTCATCGCAATAAAATTAACATTGTTTTTATTCCTTCTCAATCACAGGTATTTGTGATTAATTTAATGACAAAACTGAATGAACTAACTAAATCGTATCGAATAATACTTTGTTATATGCCCACTTGGAAAAAGTTTGAAAACAACATAGAGTTAGAGCATTTATTTAATTTAAACACCCATGCTTTTCAGCCATTTTATATTGATTACAATAGGCCAGAGGTTAACAATTTTGTTCGATTTTATCGCTTTTATTTCAAAACCGATCCCAGCCGACTGAGTTTTTTAGGTTTTGATGCAGGCATTTATTTTCTTTCGATGATTAAAAATTACGGAAAATCATTCTATTCATGCATAAATCACTGCGATGCTAAAACGTTATCATCAAATTTCTATTTCGAAAAAGTAGGTAAAAATGGTGGTTACGAAAACAAAGGATTATTTATATTACGTTACGATAATGTTGAAAACAATTTACTACTTTCTAACATTGTGCACGACAAGTTTATACAACCTTTGTTTATGCCGTCTATAGAAGTAAGAAAATTGCCTAAATATTAAAAATGATCTTCTATGATGTGACTAAGCAGTTCAGTCATGCTTATACCGTAATAACGAGCTTGTTGAGGAATAATGCTCGCTTCAGACATCCCCGGAATGGTATTTATTTCGAGAAAATAAAGTTGTTGATTTCGTACGATATAGTCTATCCGCACAACACCTTTGCAACCCAGAAAGTCGTAAATTTGTGAAGTGTACGATTGGCAGGTTTCATATACATGATGAGGAATACGTGCTGGAGTTATTTCTTCCGACATGCCGGGAGTATATTTGGCTTCATAATCAAAGAATTCTTTTTTAGGTACAATTTCAGTAATAGGCAATACTGCCGAAAATGTTTTAGTCTTAACAACTCCACACGAAATTTCAATGCCTTGAATAAATTCTTCAATAATCACTTCATTATCTTCATTAAAAGCTGCAGATAGAGCATGTTCAAATTCATCAATACTTTTTACTTTTGATGTTCCGCAACTACTACCACCATTGTTTGGTTTGACAAAAACAGGCAGGCCTAAATGTTTAATAATTTGTTTTATATCGTAGCTTTCGTTTTTCCTTAATAATAATGATTTTGCCATGTTGACTGGGAGAGGCTGAATGGCTTGTTTGCAAAAATATTTATTAAATGTTAATGCTGATACTAACGATGGACATGTGGAATGTGGAATACCAAGCATTTCAAGATAACCCGGAAGTAATCCATTTTCGCCGGGAGCACCATGTATAATAATATACGCAAAGTCGAAACGAATGATGTTATGGTTCTCTTCTATGCTAAAATTGTTTAAATTTAAGCTTTTACCATTTTTATCAGGATAAAAAAAACCTTCTTTGCAAACAAGGACAGGAAAAACATTGTATTTATTTTTATCCAGCCAGTTTATGACTTGTTTCGAGCTTTTTACAGAAATATCATACTCCGAAGAGTAGCCACCGTACAATACAGCTATATTTCGTTTCATTTTTTATTTTAAAGTTACGATAAAAACGATAAGCCTTTCATGTATTTTTTTCAAAAGTTATTAACTATGATTTTTTAATTTTTCAGATGAAACATTTTTTATACCACTGGCAACCTGTTAGTACTTTATTAATACTCTTTGACAGGGATTTCAGAGATACTATGTATTGCTAGTGTCCTGAATGAAAGATAAATGAAATGTGGTTGCTGTGTAATGCTGATAACATAAATCACTGCTATTATATTTAACTTAAGGTGTTAAGTTTTTAAAGATAAATTCGATAAAAGATTAATTTTGTTGCAGAAAATTCTATAAGAATGGTTCGTAAACGTATTTTATTTGTCATAAATCCCATTGCTGGTAAAGGTAAATACTCAGAAACATTATCGTTAATACAGACACAATTGAGTAATAAATATGAGGTTGATATATTAGAATGGTCTGATGCTTCGATGAAATTAACTCAGCAAATTGTTAACCAATTGCAATTGAAGCCATACCATTATTTGTTAGTTGCTGGTGGTGATGGAACAGTTAATCAATCGGCTCAGGCACTTATTAACAGGAACGAAGTAATGGCTATTTTACCAATAGGTTCGGGGAATGGTTTGGCAAGGCATTTAAAAATACCTATGAACATAGCAAAAGCATTACATGTGTTAGATGAGGGTAAAGTAGTGGAAATAGATGCTATTTGTTGGGATGGGGGAATTGCTTTTTGTTCGTCGGGAATAGGTTATGATGCTCATGTTGCTCATTTGTTTGCACATGCAGGGAAGCGAGGGTTATTTACCTATGTAAAAATGGTGTTGCGTTCGTTCTTTGAATATAAATCAAAGCAGTATTCAATTAATTGTAATGGGAATACAAAAGTTGTCAATGCTTTTTTTATTACTATTGCTAATGCCAATCAGTGGGGAAATAATGTGCGGGTAGCACCTAAAGCATCTGTTACAGATGGATTGTTAAATGTGATTGTCTTATTGACTTTTAAATGGTACCAAATTCCTGCATTATGTGTGCGATTGTTTACGTCAACATTTCATCGGTCTAAAAATGTAATAGAATTAAAAACCGAAAAATGCAGTATCTCTTCACATGGCATAGAAGAAATAGAAGGTCATTACGACGGAGAACCAACAATTTTTAGATTACCTATGAATTTTAGTTGTATCCCGAAATGTGTAAAAGTATTAGTTCCTCAAAAAAGTGAAATATAAAGAAAACATAGAAATTAAACGATTTTGGATAGCAGTCTTTTTTCCTGCTATATATGTTTTTATTATTTGGTTTGTTTATTTTTTGGAAATCGTTTTTGAAGTAGATTTTTCGCATTATGGTGTATATCCTCAAAAATTAAAAGGGTTAATAGGTATATTATTTTCTCCGTTGATTCATGGTAGTTGGGAACATCTTGTGTCGAATTCTATTCCGTTACTGGTCTTAGGTACCATGTTATTTTATTTTTATCCGAAATCATCTTGGAAAGTTTTCTTATTATTATACTTTATAACGAGTTTATGGGTATGGGTAGGAGCCAGACAGGCGTATCATATCGGAGCAAGTGGAATAATTTATGGATTGGCTGCATTTATTTTTACTAGTGGAGTATTGTTAAAGAGCATATCTTTGCTTGCTATTTCATTATTAGTTGTTTTTTTGTATGGAAGTATGGTTTGGGGTATTTTTCCTATTCAATGGAAATATTCTTGGGAATCGCATTTATCTGGATTTGTATTAGGAGTTATTTTAGCAGTATATTTTAGAAAAGAGAACACGTATCAAGAAATTCTACCCGATTGGATGAGTGAAAATGACGACGATTCAGAAACGGATATAAATGATATTGAAAAAGAATAACTGATGATCGATTAAAATAATTTTGAAAAGGAACATTGAAAAATTGAATTGTATGGGGAATTGGGCAAAATGAAACTAAGTGGATTGGACAGGTAGCCTGAAATAGACCATTGATTTTTTTTGAACCGAAAACTTACAAACGGATTGATTAAAGAAAATCCTGAAAATGTGCATCCCGTTGATATAGAAAATGTTGGGTAAATAGAAAATGTTTGGCTAACAAAGAATTCAGGTAATGGTTGTTCTGTATGAAAAATATACATAGTGCCAAAATTTGTACTAGACAATAATGGGTGTTGCCAATGCTTAGATATAGAAAATTTGACAATCTCTGGAAGCCGCAAGTATGATATGTTCGAATCAATGAACGATTGAAAGTACTGCTTTATGCTATCATTTTGAAGCAAGCCATTGGATATGGTTGGTGTAGATAAAATGTTTTGAATTTCAATGCCTTCGAATGTTATAGATGTATCTATATGAGCATATTGGCTGTTTTTACCGAGCCGTGTAAAACCCAATTGATAAGAATAGAAAGAAAACTCTGTTTTTATAGGTTTAATAATCCATCGTAACGACATGTTAAACGATAAACCCGGTTGATATTGTTTGCTTGCTTGGTATATGCCTTTTAAGCCCATATGAATATAAGTTCCATCATCGGCTGTATAAACATTGCCTTTGCTGATATTTAAAGATTGTATTTCCTTAAAAATATGAAAATTTATATCTAATAAAGCATGAATATCGAATGTTGGATTATTTTTTATTGTTCTTGTTAATCCAAGTGTAGCTGTGCCATAATTAAAAAAATTGATTTTAGTTTGGTCGAAGTTTACATTTTTACCCGCAAAATTTTTATTTCCATACATGATTAAACGAATAGCATCTTCGCTCGTTTTCACAGAAGAAAATTGATGATAATTTATGCTGGCATGTATGCCTAAATTATCTATACCAAACAACGTATCGGGTTTGATAAATACATGAACTTCATTGATCCAGTCGTACAATGCTAAGAATGGATCGTGTAATGGGTTTGTATCTTTTATTTTTTTTGATATGTATTGATTTGTACGTATGTTTTTTACAAAATTTTTAGATAAACTGTTTGATTGTAAGCAATATTGAACGTTTGCTATAAATAAATTTGTTGTGCTATCGTTACTGGCAATTATATTATACGTTGATAATACTTGTGATTTTATTGTATAAGATATTAAAAAACAAAGAATCGTAATCCATTTCATTGTTTATTGTTTTGAATAATGTAGTTAAAATCGCCAATCAATTTTAATTGTAGCATGTAATCATTAAAAATTTTAATATGTTGATATTGCGGTATAGAATTAAATTTTGCTTTAATGTAGAAATATTTAGCTTTTAGAATTTTATTAAGTTTTTGTGGTGTAAAGGGAATAATATTTTTTGAATCTTTTGGTGTTTCTACTTTGTTTGTTGCAGAATTTACAATTCCAGCTTGAATAAAAATAGGCGTTGTATGAAGCGAATCGTAAACAACTTTGTTAGAGTCGAGTGTATAGATAAAAACATTTATATCGAGCGGAAAATAATTTCTTGCATGAAGAATGATATTACCATCTTGAATATTATTTATATTTATTGAGTTGATTTTGACTTCTACGGTATCAGTTAGTATTAGAGAATTTACATAAAAAGACAAAGGAAGCTCTGCATTAAGTTTTACTGAGATGCCATCGCCATAATAAAGAAAATCTGATGCTTGCGATGGTGTAGGTAGTGGTATTTGTTCGTTTAGTTGTAATCGCAATTTATAATTTAAACGATTGGGCAAAACGCTTACTAAGTCGTGAATATTTGAATTTTGATGATTTATGTTTAATGTATTAACGGTAGGAGAAACATCAATTTGTGTATTGACAGGATCTATGGGCTTTTGAATTTGAAGTGGAGTGGAAAGAATACTACCACTTAGCGATACTTGTTGATTTTGCTGAATATTTTTTGCTGTTAGTTCCTGTATGTATGCTTTTGCTGTTGTGCCTATTTGATTTTCTATGCAAATAGAAAATAACGCTTGGTCGAAATGAATTCCTTCGGCAAAAATATTATTAAGAAATGTAAAGTTAGTAGATGAATCGATGCTTACTTCTTTAAAACCAAAGAAACCTTTTACGTAGTCGGGGATAATGTTTAAAAAGCGACATTTTGCAGTAATGCTATCATTTTTTGTTAATGTGATAAATTCACCCGTAGAATCAATAGAAGCTGTAACTTTGTAATAAAGTGAATTTACGGTGTCGGGGTCAATAATTTGATTATTGTTTAAATCACCTTGCTGAACTTCAAATTCGTGAATGCCTCTAAACTTAATTCGATACTGACTTAGATCAATTTGTGTTTGTATTTGAGTAGGATTAACACCATCGGAAGCGGGAACAGTAATTTGAAGTTGAAAGGGTTGTCCGTTTTTTTTAGCAGCAGGGAGGCTAAAATTTACGTATAAGTTTTGCGTAATTGTATTTTGAAATTCAAGTTCCATTGTTCCAGATCGTAACCATAGTTCCGATACTTGCATACTATCGGGTAATGAAAAACGCAAAATATCGTTGTATTTTAATAATTCCTGAGATGGGAATCGCGCAATTGCCGAGTCTATTTTAAGATTTTTTAAGCTAATTTGAGCTGTTGCTGATTGATTTGTGTCAATAATTACAGGAGTGAATGTTCCTGGAGATGATACAGTAAAGAAAGCCATTAACAAACTATCGAGTACAATGTTGCTTAGCGTAATGGAACGTGTTTGTTGAGAATTCGGAGGAATCAACGAAAAAGCATCATTTATAAGTGTTTCTGATGTAGAAACTTTTTTTAAAGAAAAAGCTAAATTGCTTAAAGCTATGGGCAATTGATTATTTATAGTAATTTCAAGCGTTGCTTCATTGATATATATGTATTTAAAATAATTACCCATGTTTACTTTAATGCTGTCGTAATTATACGGACCAAAACTTGTTAACTGTGTGGGCTGTCCTGTATTATGTGCTGTCATGATTGCTGTATATATGGGACTTGAACTACCATTTTGCTCTTTATCTTTAAGGGCAATACTTCCCATAGAAACACGATAAGAGTATGTATAAGGATTTAATGATAAGTTATTTAAACTAGCTGTGTATTGAAACGATGTATCGTTCAAACGTATGATTGTATCTAACGTAAAACTAGGAAGTTGAGTTTGATATATTAAAGAAACAGACTGATCATTATTGATTTTTTTTATACTATCGGCCAAAAGATTACTAATGTTAATGTTTGTATAGGCTATAGGAACAAGTAAATCGGCATCCCACGATGGTTTAATATCATCCTTTTTGCACGATACAAAAAAAATTAATAATAATGCAATAATAAAATATTTCATATAGTTTATTGACGCACTAAGATAATGAAAAGTTGTATATGAAAAGTCTGTGTATTTTCGAAGCACATAAATAGTTATCTTTGCAACAAATAATAATAGCATGAAAATATCGTACAATTGGCTTAAACAATACATTAAAATTGATTTAGCGCCCCAACGAGTAGCAGATATTTTAACAAGTATAGGACTTGAAGTCGAAGCAATAGAACATTATGAAAGTATCAAAGGTAGTCTAAATAACATCGTTGTAGGACATGTAATAGAATGTATTAAACATCCAAATGCCGATAAGCTTTCATTAACAAAGGTTGATGTTGGTAATGGTACAATTCTCGATATTGTTTGTGGTGCTCCAAATGTTTCAAAAGGTCAAAAAGTAGCCGTTGCACTTATTGGTGCAAAAATTTATAAGGGAAACGATACATTTGAAATCAAAGAAACAACCATACGAGGCGCCAAATCGCAAGGAATGATTTGTGCCGAAGACGAGATAGGGTTGGGGCAAAACCATGATGGAATTCTTATTTTAGATGAATCGCTAGTACCTGGAACACCCTTAAAAAATATTTTTCCAGTATATGAAGATGTTGTATTTGAAATAGGTTTAACTCCCAACAGGATTGATGCCGCTTCGCATTATGGCATTGCTCGCGATTTAGCAGCATATTTACAACACGAAAATCCTGTTATTCTCGAAAAACCAGAACTAAAAGAATTACACATAGATTCCGATACGTTGCCAATAGAAGTCATAGTTATGCAAAATGATGCCTGTCCGAGGTATTCAGGAGTTGTAATAAAAGATGTTGAGGTAAAGGAATCGCCCGATTGGCTAAAAAATTATTTATTAGCCATAGGACAACGACCTATAAATAATGTTGTTGATGTTACAAATTTTGTGTTGCACGAATTAGGGCATCCCTTGCATGCTTTCGATTATGATAAAATTATTGGTCAAAAGGTTATTATTCGTACATTTCCCGAAAATACAGCATTTATAACTTTAGACGGCATTGAGAGAAAACTTAGCTCCGAAGATTTGATGATTTCTAATGCACAAAAACCTATGTGTATAGCAGGTATCTTCGGAGGTTTAGAAAGCGGAGTTACATTGTCAACTCGTCATATTTTTTTGGAAAGTGCCTATTTTAATCCAACATGGATTAGAAAAACAGCTCGTCGTCATGGATTATCTACCGATTCATCATTTCGATTTGAACGTGGTGCCGATGTTAATCAAACTATTTTTTCATTAACACGTGCTGCAAATTTGATTATTGAAATTTGCGGTGGAAAAGTTGCATCGCCTGTTTTTGATGTGTATCCAAATAAAATACAGCCTGCAACAATAGAATTAGAATACCTATATGTCGATGAAGTGATAGGTAAATGTATTCCCAAAAAAACTGTTAAAGAAATACTTCTTTCATTAGAATTTACCATACTTGCCGAAAAAGAAAAAAGCTTATTGCTCGAAGTCCCAACGTATAGGGTAGATGTTACTCGTCCGATTGATGTGGTTGAAGAAATATTAAGAATTTATGGCTTTAATGAAGTAGAAATTTCTTCAAAAATAAGTTCAAGCATCAATTATTCTGATAAATCAAATAAAGAACAATGGCAAAACAGCATTTCCGACTTTCTTGTTTCCAATGGATTTTACGAAATAATGACAAATTCATTGACAAAAAAACACTATTATTACGATAATTTGGAATACCCAATCCATCATTGCGTACATATATTAAATCCACTAAGTCAGGATTTGGCTGTATTGCGACAAAACTTATTATATACGGCTTTGGAAGTAGTTGCATATAATCTGAATCGCCAGCAAAACGAAATAAAATTATTTGAATTTGGTACATGTTATGCACTACCCGAATCGTCTAAAACTGATAAAACAGAATATTATCATGAAGAGAAAAAGCTTGCTTTAATCATTACGGGCAATATACAACCACAGTCATGGACGGAAGCACAACGCAAAACTAATTTTTATTATCTTAAACGTTGGGTTGACAGCATATTAAGGCGATTAAATATTAAAATTAATGCTATTGCTGATGTAAATTCTATGCACTACCAATACGGTATAAATTATTTTCATCATAATACTTTATTAGCAACTTTTGGTAAAATATCCAATACTGTATTACATAAATTTGATATTAAGCAAGATGTTTTTTTTGCAGAACTTAATTGGGAAAAAATATTGACTTTAGCGTCTCAGCAACGAATAGTATATTCAGAATTGCCGAAGTTTCCAGCTGTGCGAAGAGATTTAGCTATGATTGTAGATGAGGCAATGACTTATTGGCAGCTTGAGCAAATTGCATATAAAACCTGTGGCACCCTGCTAAAAGAGGTTAATTTATTCGATGTTTACGAGGGGGAAACCATTGGGAAAGGTAAAAAATCCTATGCATTGAGCTTTATATTACAATCGAATGAAAAAACACTGACCGACACGGAAATTAACACAATGATGGAACAACTAATGAATGCATACATAAAAGAGGTGAATGCGGTTATTCGAATGTGATGGATTTCATTAAAGCAAAGCGTTCGGAAATTTTGAATATGAAACTATACGAAAAATCGAAATAATTTCGCTGGTAGTCCCAATAACTTTCAAATTGAACGTAAAGCGGAATACGATTTGTTTCAAAATATTTGTACCGTAACTTAAAGATAATTAAATTTTTTTGAGGTTCTTGATAATTTACATATTTTTTGGAAAGTGATTGATATAATGGTTCTCCTATGGGTGAGAAATAATATTCACCAAACCAATACCCCGAAATGATTTCCCAGTGCTTTAATTGAACATATAAATTTGAATATAAACCATAGCCATCGGTATATTGCAAAATTTTATAGTCTGAAACATCATTAAATTGGATGTACTGAGCACAAATTCCAAATGTATTATTATGAATCGTGTATGAATAATCGGTACCTGCAGACCAATTAAAGTATGTTTGCAATGGGAATGTACTTGTTTCGACTTGCCCCCCTTTGTGCTTTGCAATAAAGTTCAGTGGAATGCTCACCCGACTAGGATTATATTTATTTGTTAGGTATATGCGACTTGCATTGCCAATAATAAATTCTTCCTTGAAATGGTCGCCAGGTAAAATAAATTTTTCCCAATTTAGCCACAAATCGTTCGAAATACGTTGGGTGTTTAATAAAAATTGTAATCCATTTTCGGGTTTTGTAAAATAAAAATAATCGGTACTGTATAATGGTTCGGGAAGCGAATGAAAATCATATCCGTAAATATTGCCGAAAATCATTCGAAATGTAGGACTAATTCGATATATTAAACGATAAAATAATTGGTTGATATAAAATTTTTCTCGTCCATTGAATAATCGGCAGTACCAACCTGCCGAGAGCGTAATCTTTTTACTTGGATTATATGATAGATAAGGATTAACATTTGTCCCAATAAATGTAATACCATCGTAAAGTTCGTTGAAATATTCGTTGTTGCGTAAAAAAGTATTAAAATTCAATTGAAAGTATGCTTGTTTTAATATTACGGATGTATCGTTATGGTACTCAATAGAATCGCATATAAATTGAGCTTTAAGTAAATTTGTACTAAGGATTAAACTCGAAAATATCGCAATTATCAAATGTTTCATGTTACAAAATTACTATTTAAAAAGCAGTTATTTAAAAAAAACTTAAATAAAACGCAACATTTTAGTAATTTTTTCGTCTAAATAAAAAAACTTTAATATTTTCGCATAGTATTTTAATAATTAAAATATGGAAATTCCAAGCAAGTCAATTTTAGTTCCTGTAGATTTTACCGAAAAAGCCGAATTTGCTTTTCAACATGCCATAATTATGGCAAAGTACGTAAACAGAGAAATTGTTATTTTGCACATAATTAAAAAAGATGCAGAACGCCCACAAGCAATAGTTCGGCTTGAAGACTGGGGAAAACAAATGGAAGAGAAATATAAGCACAAATCTATACCTATTATTCGTAAAGGAGATATTTTTAAAGGAATAAAAACAGCAGCTATTGAAATAAATGCACTAATGATTATCATGGGATTGCATAATCCCAAACGTGCAATGAAAACTATTATCGGTTCCAATATCCCATTTTATTTAGTACAAGAACAGCCTTATCGGGAAAAAATTACTGACGTCGTAGTGCCATTCGATTATAATGAAAAAGCTCGCGTGCAAATTAATTGGGTGATTTTATTATCGAAATATTTTCAATGCAATATCAATATTTTAAAGCCCTTTATCGAAAGCAATTATAAAAATGAAAAAATGAAGAAAAATATGTATTTCATTAAAAAAATGCTGGACGATAAAGAGGTTATATATGGTGTTCGTACTGCCAAAAGAGGAGCTAAGTTTAATGAAGCCATATACGATTTTGCTAAAGAAATTAATGCCGACTTAATTTTTATTATGTCTTACGATTTTAAGAAGTTTATTCTTAAAGCTGCAAAATTTGGCATGAAAGTGCCCGTATTGTGTATCAATCCTGCTACAAATACTACAATTTTACCCGGAAAATATTAAAGATTATTCAGTATTACTTCTTTAGGAACTATTGCTCGTTTGTGTGTTCCTTCGCCAATTTTTCCTTTACTATCAAACGTTTCGACTTTAAAAGTAACCTTGTTTTTGAATACTTCAATTACTTCAGCTATGCATTTTACTGTATCGCCTATAGGTGTAGCTTTTAAGTGTTTAACAGAAACTTCCACTCCCACAGATACTTCGCCATCATCGAGGTATGACAATATTAATTCATTGCAAGTTTGTTCCATAAATGCTATCATTGCTGGAGTGCTGAACACATCAATTAAGCCTGAGCCATATACCATAGCACTATGGCGAGCTTCAACTTTTTGTTGTTTGCATATTTGAATTCCTAAATCAATAACTTTCATACTCATCGATATTTTCAAATGGATTGTCGTATATAATTACACCAGTCTTTGCATAATGCGTAGATGCTAAAAAATTATTTTTTATTTGTCGAATTTGGATAAATGATAAAATATCAAAACCCGAAAAAAATATCCAAAAACTTGTTGTAATAAGCCAGTGATATTGTTCGTAAAAATATGTAAGCCATATTAACTGAATAATAATAATAGTTGGAACTATTAATAATTTTTTATAGATGGCAATGGATATTGGGTACCTGCTTTCAATAAATGGTAGAAGTGTTAAAAACGAAAATCCCGCTCTTTGTTCTTTCCATTTTACATGAGCTAAAAACCTTAAAATAATACTTTTAATAATTTCTTGTAATAGAATTCCCACAAAAATAATTGGTAAAAAATATTCGAGCGAAAAAATACTTTGTTGAAGTGCAATCTTTAAAAAAGACAAATTCCCTTTTATGATCCAAATAATTAAGGATTGAATAAAGAACCAACCGATAGAGAGTAAAAGCGAAAAAAATATACCTTTAGAAAGATTAAATGTTAATTCTTTCTTGAAAAAGTAATCATTATGTTCAATACTATTATCTTGCATAAAAAACTGCCTCTATGCGAGGCAGTGTGGTTAAAAGTTATAATAATTATTTTCAATTAAGCGTTGGGCAATTCTTCGACGTGATTCTTTAACATTCATAGGTTCGAACTGTGTGAAGTATTGCATTGCCTCAAATAGCTTATGGTATTCGTCGCCCGTAGCAAACGATGAAATTGCATTTATTCCGGAGTTAAAAATTTCTAATGCAGCTTCTTGAATAAAGGCATCTAACACATCTTTATATACAGAAAATTCTTGAGATGACTTAACGGTTTCTAATTTTTTAACTCTTAAATAGAGCGATTCTGCGACATATAATTGAATGATCATATCGGCAATGCTCATCATAACTTCTTGCTCGGATGAATATTGCTTGCCCAAAGTTTCGTATGCACGATATTGAATTAATATGATGGCTTTTTTAAAATTTTCAATTACCGTTGCTTTTCTATCAAAATAGTCGCCATCGAAATTTATTTTTCCTTTGTAATTATCGATATTCGCGTATAAATCTTTGGCAATGTTGAAGATAGGGGAATCACATTTTTTAGCAAGTTTTAGATATTGATCAGCTACTACAAGTCGGTTAATTTCGTTTGTGCCTTCAAATATGCGGTTAATACGTGAGTCTCGATAACAGCGATCAACGGGCATTTCTGCCGAATAACCCATTCCCCCATGAATTTGTACAGCTTCATCAACAATATAATCGAGTGCTTCGGAACCGAAAACTTTTAAAATAGCTGCTTCCATAGCATATTCGCCAAGTGCTTCAAGGTATGCTTCTTCTTTCTTCTTGCCTTTTGCTATTTCTTCGTTTATTTTTTCGTCAACATAAGCCGATGTTCTGTATAGAGCCGATTCGTTTGCAATGGTTTTAATGACTTGTTCGGCAAGTTTATATTTTATGGCACCAAAATTGCTAATTAATGTGCCAAATTGTTTTCTTTCGTTAGCATACTGAACTGAATGATTGATAGCTCGCTTCATCGAACCTATAACATTGGCTCCTAATTTTATACGTCCGATATGTAAAATGTTTAATGCAATTCTAAATCCTTCGCCGCGTTTACCAATCATGTTTTCAACAGGTATTTTACAGTCATTAAAGAATATTTGTACGGTTGATGATCCTTTGATGCCCATCTTATGCTCTTCGGCTCCGAATGTAACGCCCGGTGTATTACGCTCTACGAGGAAGCAACTTAAAATTTTATCGTTATCAACTTTGGCAAATACAGTTAGTAAATCGGCAAAACCTCCATTGGTTATCCACATTTTTTGTCCGTTAAGGATATAATGTTTTCCGTCTTCCGATAACGTGGCTCTAGTGCGTCCGCTATTGGCGTCTGATCCAGCCCCAGGTTCTGTAAGGCAGTATGCTGTTAATAACTCGCCTGTAGCAATTTTGGGCAAATATTTTTGTTTTAATTCTTCGCTTCCATAATATAATAATGGTAATGCACCTATTCCAGTGTCTGCCGAATAAGCAACAGCGTAAGAATGTCCTGCTCCCAACACATCGGCAGCAATCATCGAAGTAACAAATGATTGACCAAATCCTCCATATTCTTCGGGAATGGATAGTCCTAATAAACCTAACTCACCGGTTTTCTTGAGTAAATTTACCATTAAGCCTTTTTCCTGAGCGTCGATGCGGTCTAAGTTTGGAAAAACTTCTTTTTCGAGAAAATCCTGACAAATGTCGGCAATCATGCGTTGTTCTTCGCTGAATTCTTCAGGAACAAAAGCGTTTGTATTTTTTACATGGTGAACAAGAAACTCACCGCCTTTTAAATGATTTTTTATTTCCATGTTACGATTTTTTAAGTCGCACAAAGATATAAAATTTTAAACTTAATGATATTTGTCAGTTCATTTCGAACTTATTAATAACTGCATTAGTATTTAAGAATAAAGACTTATAATTTTATTTCTATATGCAATTCATTTAATTGTTCAGTGCTAATATTTGACGGTGCATCGATCATCATATCGCGAGCAGCCTGATTTTTTGGAAAGGCAATAAAATCGCGAATACTTTCGCTGCCTCCTATTAATGCGCACAATCTATCGAACCCTAAAGCAATGCCGCCATGGGGTGGTGTGCCAAATTCAAAGGCATGCATTAAAAAACCAAATTGTTTATTTGCTTCATCTTGAGTAAAACCTAATACATTGAAAATTTTTTGTTGCAATTCTTTTGTATGAATTCGAATAGAACCTCCACCAATTTCAATTCCATTAATAACTAAATCGTATGCATTGGCTCTAACCTTATCGGGGTTTGTTGTAAGCAAAGAAATATCTTCTGGCTTGGGCGATGTAAATGGGTGATGCATGGCATAGTAACGTTTTGTTTCATCGTCCCATTCGAGCAATGGAAAATCAATAACCCATAACGGTGCAAAAGTATTGTTGTTTCGTAATCCTAAACGATTGCCTAATTCGAGCCTTAATTCGCTCATGGCTTTGTAAGTTTTCTTTTTATTTCCACTTAGAATAAAAATTATTTCACCCTCTTTGGCTTGACAATAGTTTGCTATTTCGATTAATTGATCTGTTGTAAAAAATTTATCGAATGATGATTTAATTTCTTGTTCGGCAAACCGAATGTATGCCAGTCCTCCCATTCCTATTTGCGGACGTTTGACAAATTCTGTTAGTTCATCAATTTGTTTGCGTGTAAAATTAGATGCATTAGGTGCAGAAATGGCCAGGATAATTTCGCTGTTATCAAATACTTGAAAATTCTTTCCTTTTGCTAAATGTGTGATATTGTTAATTGTCATTCCGAAGCGAATATCAGGTTTATCGGTGCCATATTTTTCAATGGCTTCTTGATATGATACACGAGGGAAAGTATCGAATTCAATACCTTTTTCGCTTTTAAATAAATGTTTAATAAGTCCTTCGAACATTTGTAAAACATCGTCTTGCTCAATAAAAGACATTTCGCAGTCTATTTGAGTAAATTCGGGTTGACGGTCGGCGCGTAAATCTTCATCGCGAAAGCATCGCACAATTTGATAATAACGATCGAATCCGGCAACCATAAGCAATTGCTTAAATGTTTGGGGAGATTGCGGTAAAGCATAGAATTCTCCAGGATGTAGGCGAGAGGGAACAACAAAATCGCGTGCTCCTTCGGGAGTTGATTTTATTAAAAATGGTGTTTCAATTTCAAGAAATCCATGCTCATTTAAGTAGTATCTAGTTTCTTTTGCTAAACGATGTCTAAGTATTAAATTATCTTTTATTGGATTTCGTCGTAAGTCGAGATATCTATATTTCATTCGCAATTCTTCACCTCCATCGGTGTTGTCTTCGATGGTAAATGGTGGTGTAAGTGAAGTATTTAGAATAGTAAGCTCAGTTACTCTAATTTCTATTTCTCCAGTAGGTATTTTTGGATTTTTAGATTCTCTTTCGACAACTATGCCTTTGGCTTGAATAACGTATTCTCGTCCAATGCTGTCAACAAGATCAATTATTTTTTGTTCGGTTTTATTTTTTTCGAAAGTAAGTTGAGTAATTCCAAACCTATCACGTAAATCAATCCAAATAATATTGCCTTTATCGCGTTTACGTTGTACCCAACCACAAAGGGTTACTTCTTTGTTTACATCTTTTAATCTTAATTCTCCACAATGATGAGTTCGTAACATATAATATTTTTTGTGCGAAGGTAGTAATTTTTATTCACCGTAATCATAATCGCGTCTTTTGTTGGGAGCATTGAGTTCATTTGGGGCCTTTCCGGAAATAGTGCGAACAATTTTATTGTTTTTAAAAACTGCCTCGAATATTATTTTGCCATTGGGTTCGTAGTATGCAGTACGCCCATCTTTTATACCATACTTATATTCAATGATGCTTTCTATGGGACCCATGGGATAATATGTTTTCCATGTGCCGTGTGGCTTGCCATTTTTATAATATTCTTCTCGTAGTAATTCGCCTCGCTGGCTATAGTACAACCATTTTCCTTCTTTTTCGTTATCGATGTATTCACCAAGCATGTTGGGCTTCCCATTTTCATGATAGGTTTCATATTTACCATGAAATTTGTTGTTGCGTTTGTATTCAATGCGCATTATATTTCCATTTGGCCAATAATATGTAACTTTACCTTCGGGAACAGTATCTTTATAAAAGATTTCATATTTTTTATTACCATTTTCCCAATAACCTTTCCACCATCCATTCATAACGCCATTTTCGAATGTTCCTTCCATTTTAACTTTTCCATCTTCGTACCAACTTATCCAGTATCCAGTTTCTTTTCCCATGTTCATCGTACCTTCATGTTCTTTTTTGCCATTTTCGTAGTAAACAGTTATTTTACCATGTTTAATACCGTCTTTGAAGTTTACAATTTTCCATATGCTGTCGTTTGCATACCAATAAACCCATGTGCTATCCATTTTTCCATTCTTATAATATCCCTCATTACCTTTTTTTCCGTCGGTGCGCCAATATGTCCATTTTCCGTGTTGAATATCGTTTACAAAGTACCCTTCTATGTCTTTTTTACCATCTTGATGATACCAAATGGCATATCCGTTCTTCTTACCATTTTCGAAAGTGATTTGAGATTCTATTTGTCCGTTTGGATAATATTTAGTATGAATACCTTCGCGTAAATCTTTTTTAAATTCTCCTTCCATTTTTTTTGTGCCGTTTTCATAATAAAATACCCATAAGCCCTCTTTAAGGCTATCAACTAATGTTCCTTCCATTTCTTTTTGTCCGTTTTGGTACCATGAAATGTTTTTTCCGTTTATGTAATTTAGTTCGGATTGTAATTTGCCATCAGGAAAATATCGTTTCCAATTGCCTGAATATTTTCCATTTGAAAAATAACCTGTTATAAAGGGCTTACCATCACTGTAAAACGATTCGAATTTTCCGTGTTCCAGTCCATTTTTAAATTCTCCTCGTTCTTTAATAGCATTATTCGAATAGTATTCGATATAATATCCATTTCCATTTATTAGCGTTTGATTTCCGTTTGCTAACCAGAAATTTAGAAGAATACATTTCCCCATTTGGCAATGGAGCTCTTTTTTCTTTTGTCCATTTTCATAAAAATAAGTCCAGATGCTGTCTTTTTTATCCTGTTTAAAATAACCTTTAGTTTTCATTTGTCCGTTTTCATACCATTCGGTATAGCTGTTGGTTTTCATTCCGTATCGAATATATCCTTCGTTTTCTTTATTTCCGTTGGGATAAAAGTAAGTAACGCGACCGTGAATAATTCCATTAACAAATTCAATTTCTTGTTTAATTTTTCCATTGTTGTCGTAAAATTTCCATAAACCATATTCAGCACCGTTTTTCATTATTCCCTCACTTGCTTTTTTGCCATTTTTATGGTATGTAATCACTGTGTCTTGTGTATATGAAAATGTTGTGGCAAAAAGTGAAATAAATAAAGATAGCCATTTACACATATATCAAAGATTTGATTGTAAAAATAATGTTAATGAGGTTAGCATTTTGTAAAAAAAATATGGAGTTATTAACATAATTTTTAAACGAAAGATAGATTTTTAAGCTCAAAATAAAAATTTATAATGAACAATATGAACTGTATCAATATTTTTAGAGACAAATTTTATGTTCAATAAAAAATATTTACGAAAAAATTAAAATTTTGATGTAAATTTGTGAGAAAATGAAACAATTATGAAAGCTATTTTTACATTAGTTTTTAGCACTATTTTAATAGTTGTCCATAGTCAAAATACAATTCCAAATCCAAATTTTGAACAATGGTCGGCAGGAAATCCTGTTGGTTGGCAAACGTCCAATTCTTTTACTCAGCAATTTGGCGCAACAACGGTGTCGCAAGAAGCAGTTGCTCCATATCAGGGAAGTTTTTCCGTTAAGTTAGAAACAAAAGTAGTTTTCGGGTACAACATTGCAGGCTTAATTACAAATGGTCAGATTAGTGTAAATGTTAATCAAAATCCACCTGTAACTATTCTTGGAGGAACGCCTTTTACGGCTCGTCCCAACCGATTTAAAGGATATTATAAATATTCTCCTGGCACAAACGATTATTGTCAGGTTGTTGCATTGTTGCTTAAACGAAATAATAATATAAATGCCTTTGATACGGTTGGAGTGGCACAATTTATTAGTACAGCTCCTATGAACTCATGGGCATTATTTGATGTACCATTTGTTTATGCCATGGGCGATACACCCGACACAATTCAAGTTGTAGCTATATCATCGAATCCGAATGCATCTGTTGCCGGAAGTGTTCTTTGGCTTGATAGCCTGCATTTCGAAGGAGGAACAATGAATTCACCATTTGTTCTCAATTCTTTGAAAGACTTGCAAATATGGTATAACTATAATAATCAAACTATAAACATTTGTAGCCTTGAACCAATTGAATATAATAATGTGTATATTTATGATGTTTTAGGCAATAAGATATATGAAAATACTATTGCTTCAGCAACTAGGAATATAATAATCTATACTAATCATTGGAAGAAAGGCATTTATTTTGTTCGTTTGGGCGATGGAAATAATAAGGTAGGGAAAATAGTAGTATACTAAATCTTGTTTAGTTGACTACAATTTTAAAATGATTGGAAAGCAATTCTTTGTGTTTTGGACATTGTAGTTCTTCTACTTCAAGCGTAAGTTGATTATTACTAAAACGAGGCATAACATTTTCGGCAGAAACATTAATAGTAGCATCAGGTGCAACTTTGTATCCATCATTGGTTTTAATTGAGTCGATATAAAACTCACAGTATAGTTGACGCGCAAAATACTTTCCTTTAGTTATGTTGATGGGTGTACTATTGTACCAAATTACATTTCCGTCTATGCAATAGTAATGCTGATAAATAGCTTTTAAAATACATGATGGCTTTGGTTGGTCGGGGACAAAAATTGCTTTCGATTTTTCAATTTCGTTCGAAAACTTTTCGAATGAAAATTGTTGAACTTCGGCTGATAATTTTGATATTATAGCAACATCGGCAATAATGTAACGCTTATATATATGAATATTGGGTAGTTGTTTTAAAAGTACATCGAAATTTATAGGTTGTAATTGAGAAAAAACTGAAATTACAAGGATGCTTTTATTTTCATGTATGCTTTTTTTGTGAATCGAAGCACAAGTTACTCTACCTATGCTCGATTTTAATAAGTTATGATGAAATGAATATACAATATCTTTAATTTCATGTAGTTCTATGTCTTTGGGTAATTGTAATCCTACAATACAATGGATAGAATGCTTCATAAAGGATTACTTTATAGTTAATGTAGCAAAGATATAGTTAATAATCAATATTTATTAAAATAGTTGATAAATAATTTCAAACAATTTATTAACAACGCAAATGGAGTGATGAATGAAATGATGTTATGAAAACCAATTATTTACATTAAAATTGTCAGAAAAAGTTTTATGAACAAATTCATTAGTTCTTGGGTTGTATAAATAATCATTTTTCATAGTTTCATGGTGAGTGATTATTTCTTTAAGAGCATAAACAATAAAATCCATTTCATCGTTAGTATTGGTTGGATGTAATGAAAGTCTAACCCATCCTGGTTTTTCCGACAAGTCGCCATGATTAATTTTTTCGGTAATTGCTTTTGATTTTTCGTACGAAACTTCGAGCAAATAATGTCCGTATGTGCCAGCGCAAGCACAGCCTCCACGAGTTTGAATTCCAAAATGATCGCTTAGTAATTTAACCATAAGATTATAGTGAATGTCGGGGTGATAAAAGGAAAATACTGGTAATCGCTCCTGATGTTTGTCGGCTAAAATTTTTAAGCCATTAATTCGAAATAACTGTTCAAACATGTAACTAACCATGTAGCTTTCGCGTTGTTTTATTTTATCAATGTTCATAGTTTCTTTAAGCTGGATGGCCAATGCAGCTTTTATAGTTTGAAGAAAAGCGGGAGTTCCGCCGTCTTCTCTTGCTTCAATATCGTCAACAAATTTGTATTCGCCCCATGGGTTAGTCCAATCAACAGTGCCACCGCCCGGTTGATCGGGAATAGGATTGTGATACATGGTTCTGTCGAAAATTAATATTCCAGTTGATCCTGGGCCACCTAAAAATTTATGAGGCGAAAAAAATATTGCATCGAGTTTCTGATATGGATTATCGGGATGCATATTAATATAATCGTATGGTGCCGATGCTGCAAAATCGACGAAACAAAGTCCACCATGTTCGTGCATAATTTGAGCTATCTCATAGTAGGGTGTATGAATGCCAGTTACATTTGAACAAGCTGTAATAGAAGCTATTTTAAATTGACGATGATTATATTTTTTAAGTTTTTCTTTTAAATCATTAAGGTCTATAAGTAAATCGCTTGTTGGTTTAATAATTTCAACATCGGCATTACAAGCATACCACGAAGTATGATTTGAATGATGTTCCATGTGTGAAATGAATACTACGGGGCGTTCTCTTTCTTTTAAGCAATCGTTTTTCATTATCATTCCACAATGGCGTAAGCCTAAAATACGTTGAAATTTATTTATAACTGTAGTCATGCCCGAGCCTGCCGAAATAATAACATCATTAGGACCAGCATTTACATGTTTTTTTATAATTTTTTGAGCTGTATGATATGCAATAGTCATTCGTTTACCGGTTTCGCTGGTTTCGGTATGAGTGTTTGCAACGAAAGGACCGATATCGTTAACAAGTTTATTTTCAATGGGTTTGTATAAACGTCCGCTCGCAATCCAGTCGCCATATATAATTTTCTTTTCTCCAAATGGACTTATAAATGTTTGATTTATTCCTATTATTTCATTTCTAAATGGAAGAAAATAAGCTTCTAACATAATTGTTTATAATTTGAAGAGGCAAAAATAATTTTTTATTTATAAAAAAATATCTTACCTTTGTATTGAAAATGCTCATTTATTTGAAATTCTATTTCATTTAATTAAGCTTTTTCGTGTATTTATTAACTTTTTAAATTTTTTATTTTATGAACATTTTTGTTGCAAATCTGAATTTTAAAATTCAGGATGGTTTTTTACGCGAACTTTTTGAAAATTTTGGTGAAGTGCATTCAGCAAAAGTAATTACTGATCGAATGACTGGTCGTTCGAAAGGTTTTGGTTTTGTTGAAATGTTGAATGATGATGAGGCTCAAACTGCAATTGATGAGCTTAATGGCAAAGAAGTAATGGGAAAAGTTTTAGTTGTAAAAGAAGCTCATGATCGAAAAAAATAATTTTAATGAGTGTTAGCCTTTAAAGACTGCTTCATAGCAGTCTTTTTTTTATACATTTGTATAATGCTAAAATTGTCGTATCAAACTAATCTAATCGAAGTGGGGATAGATGAAGCTGGCAGGGGTTGTCTGGCCGGACCTGTTTTTGCTGCAGCTGTTATTTTACCAAATAGTTTTATTTCGAAAGAATTAAATGATTCAAAAAAACTACACCCAAATAAACGAACAGAATTAAGAAAAATTATTGAACTTGAAGCTCTTGATTTTTCAGTTGCATATTGCACACACGATGAAATTGATAGATGGAACATTTTTAAGGCTACTATGGTAGCAATGCATCGTTGTTTGGATAAGTTAAAGATGAAACCAGAATTTATTGTTGTAGATGGCAATAAATTTTTTGAATATCGAAATATACCCTATAAAACTATAGTTAAAGGCGATGAAACGTATATGAATATTGCAGCAGCCTCAATATTAGCAAAAACATACAGGGATGAGTATATGAAGCAATTGCATGTAGAATTTCCCATGTATGGTTGGAATGAAAATAAAGGATATCCAACGGAGTATCATGTAAAAGCTATTGAAAAATATGGTTATTCACCTTATCATCGTCGTACATTTCAATTAAAAGGGCTGCAGTTGAAGATATTCTGATGCTATGAAAAATATTTTTTAAAGTGTTCGAAGAAATTTTTGTCTTTTTTTGCATTTTCGGGATTAAAATTGTCTGACTCATCAAGTTTTTCTAATAGTTTCCTCTCTTCTTTTGAAATATTAGTAGGAATATACACAATAACTCTAACTATTAAGTCACCTCTTTGGTATCCATGTACGTCGGGTAGTCCTTTCCCTCTTATTCGAAGCAATTTACCCGAAGTTGTTCCAGGATCTATTTTAAGTTTTATTTTTCCACCGTCGATAGATGGAATTTCGGCAGTAGTGCCAAGAATAGCTTGAGGTATAGAGATTATCAAATTGTAAATCAAATTATTGTCTTCGCGAATAAAATCGGGGTGTTTTTCTTCTTCAATTTGAACAATTAAGTCGCCGGGTATGCCTCCATGTTTTGCAGCATTACCTTTACCCGATAAAGATAACTGCATGCCTTCGGCAACTCCTGCGGGTATATTTATAGTGATTATTTCTTCGTCATAAACAATTCCTTCGCCTGCACAATAAGAGCATTTGTTAGTTATTATTTTACCTTCACCATTACAAGTGTTGCATGGTGAAGTGCTTTGCATGTGTCCTAATATGGTACGTGTGATGCGTGTAATGTATCCCGAACCATTGCAAGTTGGACAAGTACGATAAGCATTACTATCTTTTGCACCAGTACCATGACAATTTGAACAACTAACAAGTTTTTTTACTTTAATTTTCTTTTCTACACCATTTAGAATTTCTTGGTAGTTGAGTTTAACTTTAATGCGTAAGTTTGTACCTTTATGAACACGTTTTCTTGATGTACTGGAACCAAATCCTCCAAAACCGCCAAAGCCAAAATCGGCAAAAATATCGCCAAAACGACTAAATATGTCGTTAATATCGAAACCTTCAAAACCTCCTGACCCGCTTCCATGAACACCCGCATGTCCAAATTGGTCGTAGCGACGTCTTTTTTCATCGTCGCTTAATACATCATATGCTTCGGCAGCTTCTTTAAATTTTTCTTCTGCTTCTTTATCACCAGGGTTTCTGTCGGGGTGATATTGAAGTGCCTTTTTACGATATGCTTTTTTAATTTCTTCTTTCGAAGCATTTCGAGGCACTTCCAGTATTTCGTAATAATCGCGTTTGGTCATAAGATTATTCTCCCACAACTACTTTAGCAAAACGAATTACTTTATCGTGAAGCATATAGCCTTTTTGAATGACATCAATAACTTTGCCTTTTAATTCATCGTTTTGAGCAGGGATGCGGGTTATTGCTTCATGAAAATCGGTATTAAATTCATTATTTTTGGCTTCAATTTCTTTTACACCTTGCTGTTTTAAAAATTCTTGAAATTTATTGTTAATGAGTTCTACGCCCTGTTTTAGGCTATCTATGTTGCTGCTTTCTTTAATAGATGTATAGGCTCGTTCAAAATCATCTAGAATATTAACTAACTGAGTTATAACACCTTCGCTACCATATTTTAGCAGTTCGGTTTTTTCTTTTAATGTTCGTTTTTTATAATTGTCGAATTCGGCAGCAAGTCGTAAGTATTTATCATTTAGTTCATTATATTTTTCTGTCATTTTTTCCAGTTCTTCTTTCAACTTTTCGACTTCTGCACTTTTGTTTTTTTTACGCTTTTTTGTCGAAGCCTTTTCAGTGCTTTCTTCATGTTCGTTTGTTGAAGTTTGTTCGGTGTTTTCTAATAATTCTTTATCGCTCATAAATAATTTTTTTTTGAAAAGATTACAAATTGCTTGCCAATAGATTTTTAAGACAAAGTGTCAGTTGTGTTTAAAGTTTCCCATAACATTCGAATGAGTTTTTGAACGTTTTTCTGACTAACGGAAGAAAATATAATTGTTGTTTCATGAATTTCTTTCAATTCATTTAGGACTTGTTTTTCTTGTTCAGTTGATAATAAATCGGCTTTTGATACAGCAACAATTCTTTTTTTACGAAGCAGTTGTGGGTTGTATAAACGCAATTCGTTGAGCAAAATTTGATATTCCTTGTAAATATTTTCGCTGTTTGCGGGAATTAAAAACAATAATATTGAATTTCGTTCTATATGTCGCAAAAATCGCAATCCTAAACCTTTTCCAAGATGTGCTCCTTCTATAATTCCTGGAATATCAGCCATTACAAATGAATGTATATGGTCAACTTTAACAATACCTACGTTAGGTTTAAGTGTTGTAAATGGATAATCGGCAATTTTAGGACGGGCGGCAGAAACTGTAGCCAGTAAAGTGCTTTTGCCTGCATTGGGGAATCCAACTAATCCTACATCGGCGAGAATTTTTAGTTCGAGTTGTATCCACATTTCAACTCCGGGTTCGCCGGGTTGTGCAAAGCGAGGAGTTTGCATGGTTGGGCTTTTAAAAAAACTATTACCTTTACCCCCTCTACCTCCTGTAGCAATAATTGCTTCTTCATTGTGTTGTGTGATTTCGGCTAAAATTTCTTTAGTTTCATCGTTTCGGGCAATAGTGCCAAGTGGTACTTCGATGATTACATCTTCGGCATCGGCACCTGTTTTATTGTTTGAACTTCCGTTTTCGCCGTCTTTTGCAATAAAATGTTTGTGGTAACGAAGGTGGAGTAACGTCCATAAGTTTCTATTTCCTCTAAGTATAATGTGTCCGCCTCTGCCGCCATCACCACCATCGGGTCCGCCTTTACGTGTAAATCGGTCTCGATGAAAATGAATAGAACCTGCTCCGCCTTTACCCGATTTAATAAAAATTCGTATGCTGTCAACAAAATTATCTTCGGCCATGTAAATTATTTACATTGTGAAAAATTGTCGATGTGATAGCATATTTCTTTAAAAACAGCTTCTTCTGTTTGCATGCCGTTAATGATGAAGGCTTTATTTTGTTTTTGATAATATTCAATTACAGGTGAAGTTTGTTCTTTATATATTTTAATTCTGTTTTGTATAATATGTGGTTCGTCGTCTTTTCTTCCTTCAATTTTAGCTCTTTTTAGCATTCGTTTCAGCAATTCGTCGTCAGAAACGTCGAGAACAATCATGATACATATACTTTTCTTTTTACTTTGAAGCATATTGTCGAGTGCTTTAGCTTGAGAAACTGTTCGAGGAAATCCGTCAAAAACATATCCTTTAACTTTGGGATTTGCTTCAAACACTTCCTCAATCATGCTAATTACAACATCATCGGGAACGAGTTCGCCTTTGTCGATATAATGTTGTGCAATTCGTCCGAGTGGGGTTTGTTCTTCAATTTCTTTGCGAAATATATCGCCTGTGGCAATATGGGACAGCCCATAATGTTGTATAATTTTTTTTGATTGCGTACCTTTCCCTGAACCGGGCGGACCAAATAAAAGTACATTTAGCATAGTATATTAAATTAATTTATCTGACAAGAGTGTAAATTTCGGGCAGGTTTCTTCCGTAACCATCATAATCTAAACCATACCCAATGATGAAATCGTTTGGAACTTCGATGCCAATGTAATGAATCGGTATTTGTTTTTTGTAGGCATTGGGTTTGAATAAAAATGTTGCAATTCGTATTTCAGCTGGCTCGAAGCCTTTTAATTGACATATTATATTTTCAAGTGTTTCGCCTGTATCGACAATGTCTTCTATAACAATCACTGTCTTGTTTTTCAAATTTTCGTTTATTCCTATTAAACTTTTTACGACTCCAGAAGAAGATGATCCTTGATAGGAAGCTAATTTTAGAAATGTAATTTTGCAAGGAAAGGTTATTTGTTTGAATAAATCGGCAGCAAACATAAATGCACCGTTTAATATTCCAATGAATACAACTTCGTTTTTAAAACTGTGAAAATCGGTGTTCAGAGCTTGAGCTATTTTTTGTATAGCTTCTTGTATGACAGTGGAATTGATGCTTTTTTCAAATTCTTTGTCTAAAATTTTTATTTTCTCTGCCATTTATACCTTAATTTATTATATGAAAAGTTTAATTTCTATGTAAAAATACAAAAAAATTTTAAATAAACGCTTTTGCTTCACTTTTTAAAAACGATTGAATACCATTGCACAGAGCTTCAATGTCTGTTTCGTTGTTAAAAATATTAACCGAAATTCTTACGAAATTATTTCTTAAAGCAACAATAATATTCTTATTTTCTAAATATTTGATGAGCTTTGCATTGTTTTCTGTACCTAATGTGAATGATAGAATACATGACCGTTCGTTTTCATTATTGATGGGACTAATTATTGGTATTCCCATTTTTTTAAAACGTTCGATTAACAGTGTTGTGCAATAAATAATGTGTGAGTAAATGTTGTTATATCCAATGTTTTCAATAAATTCAAGCATTTCTTTCAAGAGAATCCTATTTTTAATATTATAGCTTCCAAATTGGTATTGTTGAGCCGTATCCCAAACATTAAAAGTGCAATTCTTTTTGGTATAAATAATATCGTTGTGTTGATTTGTATTTACTGAGAACCAACCAGCAATGGGTGTTGGGTATTTACGTCGAAAATTGCTAGTTGTAATAAACAATGTACCGATATGTCCGCAAAATCCCCATTTATGAACCGAACAAGTTAATACATCAATGTTGCATTCTTTTATGTTGATCGGAAATAAAGGAAATGCTTGTGTAGCATTAACAATGAATAATATATTGCGTTCTTTTAATTTATTCCCTAATGTTTGTATATCGAGACGAAAACCTGTAGAATATTGCACATACGAACAGATAACTGCTAAAGTTTGTTTATCGCAATGTTCTAAAATAGAGGATATTGTGTAACGGTGATTTAGATGAGGAACGTAACGCATTTCAATGTTAAGGTATTCGAAAGGAACTGTATTTGAAGGGAACTCTTCTTCGAGGCTAACGATATTAAAGCCTTTGTGTTTATTTAAAAAAGATAACCCTAAAAGCGACATTGCCAATGAGTTGTTTTCGACAAAAACGATATTTTCGGCATCTGTATGTAATAGTTTGGCTAAATATTGATATGTTTCTTGTAATTTAAGGATGTCTGTTTGCCATTGAAAATCGCCTTCATTGGCAAGCTGCGTATAATTTAAAATATATTTTTGTAAAATGAATTCAGGTAATGGACTTAAGCCTGCACTTTGAAAGTAATGATATTTTTTACAAACAGGAAAATATTTTCTTACGATATCTATATTCATTTTTTTCTGCAAAGTAAATGAGAAATTGCAAACATTGAATTGTAAAGAAAAATAATTTTTTTAGGATTATTCCCTTAGTTTTCATACATCGTGAAAAAAACGATGCCAGATAATAGATAAATATCGTCAAAAAACGCTACATTCATACAATGAAATATTTAAAAAAATAACTTTGCAAAAAATAAATATGAACTCAAATCTGTTTAGAAAAAAATCTATACACGACTCAATAAATGAGTCAATGAATTCATCGTTACCATCATTAAAAAAAACATTAAATGTATTTGATTTAACATCGCTTGGTATTGCGGCTATTATAGGTGCTGGTATATTTAGCACAATAGGTACAGCGGCTTATCATGGAGGACCAGCTGTCTCTTTACTATTTATATTTACTGCTTTAGCCTGCGGATTTTCGGCAATGTGTTATGCACGTTTTGCTTCGTCTATTCCAGTGAGTGGAAGTGCTTATACTTATGCGTATGTTAGTTTTGGCGAGCTCATAGCATGGATTATCGGATGGGATTTAATTATGGAATATGCTGTGGGCAACATAGCTGTGGCTATTTCATGGAGCGATTATTTTACTGCACTATTGCGTGGTTTAAGTATTCATATACCCGAATATTTAAGTGTCGATTTTTTAACGGCTTCGAGAGGATACGAAGAAGTTGTACGATTGGTAAATGAAGGTTATTCTTTTCATTCGTTATCTTATGGTCTTAAAGAAGCATATTTTGCTTATACAAATGCCCCCGAAATATTGGGAGTTAAATTTATTGCAGATATACCAGCTTTTTCAATTGTTGCAATAATTGCTACGCTAGTATTTATAGGAATTCAAGAATCAAAAATAGCTGGTGATTTAATGGTAATACTTAAAGTACTAATATTGCTAATGGTTATTACTGTGGGTGCATTTTATGTCAATCCTTCAAATTGGTCGCCATTTGCTCCCAATGGTTTTGCAGGTGTGATGAAAGGTGTAGCAGGAGTTTTTTTTGCTTACATTGGTTTTGATGCTATAAGTACAACAGCCGAAGAATGTAAAAATCCACAACGCGATTTGCCTAAAGGCATGATTTTGGCACTCTTAATTACAACATTATTATATGTGTTCACCAGTTTAGTGCTAACAGGTATGGTCAATTACAAAGAACTAGGTGTTGGCGATCCGCTAGCTTATGCTTTTGAAAAATACGGATTGACAGAATTTTCAGGAATTATAGCATTTAGTGCAGTAATAGCAATGGCAGGAGTGTTATTGGTTTTTCAGGTAGGTCAGCCTCGTATTTGGATGGTTATGAGTCGTGACGGATTATTGCCACCTCGTTTCTCATATATTCATAAGCGCTTTAGAACACCATACTTTGCGACATTAATTAGCGGAATATTTGTAGCAATTCCTTCTTTATTTATGAATTTAACCGAAGTAACAGATTTAACCAGCATTGGGACTTTATTTGCTTTTGTATTGGTTTCGGGAGGAGTAATTCTGATGGATGAGAAAAAAAGTACACATAAGTTAAATGGGAAATTTAAAATTTTTTACATAAACTCTCGTTATGCAATACCCGTTTCATGGGCATTGTTTGTAATTATTCTTTTAATTTTAAACATATCGGTTAATGATATTCAGCGGTTTTTAACCATTCCTCATCTTATTTTTATGGGAGTAGCAATTTTAGTTTCCATATTATCTGTTAAGAGAGAATGGTCATTTATTCCTGTATTGAGCTTGTTAATAAATTTATATTTAATGGCTGAACTTGGAACTACAAACTGGTTAAGGTTTTTTATTTGGCTAGCCTTAGGACTTGTCATTTATTTTGCTTACGGTATAAGAAAAAGCAAGCTTAATCAAACTGCTACAGGTCCTTTTATGGGAGGATGAGGATTATAGTTTTCCAATGTAAAATCGGAATATTTAAACGCAAAAATATTTTTTACATGTGGATTTATTTTCATTGTTGGCAAAGGTCGAGGTTCGCGTGTAAGTTGTAGCTTTACTTGTTCGAAATGAAATGTATAAATGTGAGCATCTCCTAATGTATGAATAAATTCGCCTGGTTGTAAATCACAAACCTGAGCCATCATCATAGTAAGTAACGAATATGAAGCAATATTAAAAGGTACGCCTAAAAATAAATCGGCACTTCGTTGATATAACTGACAAGAAAGTTTGCCATTGGCAACATAAAACTGAAATAAAATGTGACAGGGTGGGAGAGCCATTTTATCTAAATCGCCAACATTCCATGCACTTACTATATGACGACGCGAATCAGGATTATGTTTGATAGATTCTACAACTTCCGAAATTTGATCAATAACTCTACCATCCGAAGCTTTCCAACTTCTCCATTGATGTCCATAAATAGGGCCTAAATCACCATTAATATCAGCCCATTCATCCCAAATAGTAACACCATTATCTTTTAAGTAGTTGATATTAGTATCGCCTTTTAAAAACCACAAAAGCTCGTAAATAATAGATTTTACGTGTAATTTTTTTGTAGTAAGCAGCGGAAAACCTTTGGATAGGTCGAAACGCATTTGGTAACCAAAAATGCTTTTTGTTCCTACTCCAGTGCGGTCGTTTTTTAATGTACCATGTTCCATTACATATTTTAGTAAATCGAGATATTGTTGCATAGTTTGGTAATTTTAATGTGAAACATTTGAAACATTCATTTCAGTAGGATTATGCTTATGCTTAAAAAGTAAAGCGAATAATATTGCAACGATTAATGAATATGTTGCAAAGGCTAACCATATTCCATGCCAATCAAAGTGTCCATTTGGTAGAACAAAGAATTTGTCAATAAGAATGCCACTGAAAAAACTACCCAAAAAAGCACCAAAGCCATTGGTCATCATCATAAATAATCCCTGTGAACTTGCTCGTATGCTAGGTGGAGCTTGAGTTTCAACAAATAATGAACCAGAAATATTGAAAAAGTCGAATGCCATACCGTAAATAATACATGAAAGAATGAGCATCCAAAGTCCTGAACCAGGGTCGCCATAGGCAAATAGCCCAAAACGCAATACCCATGCAACCATGCTCATAAGCATAACTTTTTTGATGCCGAAACGTTTCAGAAAAAATGGAATTGTTAAAATAAATAAGGTTTCAGAAATTTGGGAAATAGACATAATTATAGCTGGGTATTTTACTGCTATAGCATCTTTGAAGGCCTCAATTTTGGCAAAGTCGTGAAGAAAAGTATCACCATAAGCATTGGTTAATTGTAACGAAGCTCCTAACAATAAAGAAAAAATAAAAAATAATGCCATTTTAGTATCTTTAAATAAAGTAAAGGCTTTTAAGCCTAACGATTCGCTAAGCGAAGTGCTTTTACCTTTCCCTCTTGGTGGACATTTAGGTAAAGTAAAGGCGTATATGCCAAGTAAGGCAGATGAAATAGAAGCTACATAAAATTGCATAGGCGAAGTTTCAAAGCCTAATAAACTAATATTCCATAATGCTACAATAAATCCAATAGTTCCGAAAACGCGAATGGGAGGATATTCTTTTACAACGTCCATCCCGGCTTCTTTCATTGAAGCATATGAAACAGTTATAGCTAATGCAATAGTGGGCATATAAAACATCATGTTAACAAGCATTACCCAAAACAATAGTGAAGGATCGTTTATTTGCGGAACTATAAATAATAGTATTGCTCCGAACAAATGAAAAATTCCGTAAAGTCGTTCGGCATTTATGTATTTATCGGCAATAATTCCTGCAATGGCTGGCATAAATAATGAAGCAATGCCCATAGTAGAGAAAATTGCACCGAAATCTGAACCCGACCATCCTTTATTTTGGAACCAATATGCCCCAATAGTTAATAACCACGATCCCCAAATAAAAAATTGAAAAAAATTCATGATAATGAGTCGAATCTTTAAGCTCATAGTATGTACATTTTAATTAAAAATCTTTTTTTCTTCTGTTCAATTCATCTCTTATTGCCGATGCTTTTTCGTATTCTTCATTTTCGATGGCAGCCTGCATCATTTTTTCGAGCTCTTCAATAGTATATTTTGCATATGGGTTTTTCCTAGTTTCTTTTTCTTTGTTAATTTCTGTAGCATCATCTTCGTTTTTTTCTTCTTCATCTTCAAAGTTTAGGTTTATTCCTGCATGATCGATGATAGTAGGAGTTGTATAAATAGGACAATCGAAACGTAAGGCTAGTGCTATAGCATCGGAAGTCCTGCTATCAATGATTATTTGCTCGTCATTATGTTGAAAAATCAAATTTGAATAAAAAACGCCTTCTTCTAATTTGTAAATATTTACCTCTATTAAATCAATATTAAAAGCTGAAGCAAATGTTACAAACAAATCGTGAGTAAGTGGACGTGGCGGTTTAAGTTTTTCGAGTTGAATTGCAATGGCTTGTGCTTCGAAAGAACCAATTATAATAGGAATACGTCGCTGACCATTTTCTTCTTCCAGAATTAACGCGTATGCTCCTGAGTGTGTTTCACTATATGACAACCCCACAACGTTTAACTTGATTTTTTTCATGATGTACGTTTACGTCTTCCTAACAAAATTACATATTTCGTTTCGTAAAAAAAATGGACTTAAAAAATTTTACTAAAAATTGACAGTTAATTATTTTTTTAATGAAAAATATTGTTGGTTGAAAAAAACTTTGTATTTTTGCAGTCCAAAAATAAAAACATACAATTTCATGTACGCTATAGTAGAAATTGCAGGTCAGCAGTTCAAGGTAGAAAAAGGAAAGAAACTTTATGTACATCGCCTCAATGCAGAAGAAGGAATGCAAGTTGAATTCTCTAAAATAATGCTTGCAGAAGATAATGGCAAAGTATCGGTTGGCAAACCATACCTCGAAGGAGCAAAAATTACTGCAAAGGTATTGAAACATGTAAAAGGCGATAAAATATTAGTTTTCAAGAAAAAAAGACGAAACGGTTATAGAAAATTAAACGGTCATCGTCAGCTTTTTTCGCAAATTGAAGTTGAACAAATAACCATATAAAACGTTATCATTATGGCACATAAGAAAGGAGTAGGTAGTTCGGCAAATGGACGCGAATCGCACAGCAAACGTTTAGGAGTTAAAATATTTGGCGGACAGTTTGCCAAAGCGGGGAACATTATTGTTCGTCAGCGTGGAACCCAACATCACCCAGGACGTAATGTTGGAATGGGCAAAGACCATACTTTATTTGCTCTTGTTGATGGAGTAGTTGTTTTTAAACGTAAAAAGAACGATAAATCGTACGTTTCAATAGAACCTATTCAAGTTCAATAATATTTTAAATTATTATGAACCTATTATCCTTAGTTTATCGTCGGATAGCTAAGGATTTTTTATTTTAATAAACTATGATACCGTTAAAATACTTATTAGACCATAAAGAAGAAGTAATTCAACGTTTAAAAGTTAAACACTTCGATGCTTCCGAAATCGTAAAACAAATTGAAGAAAAAAATGTATTACGAAAAAAAACTCAAGCCGAAACCGATGCAAAACTTGCCGAATTAAATCAAATTTCGAAAGAAATAGGAAGCTTGTTTAAACAGGGCGAAAAAGCAAAAGCAGAAGAACAAAAAAAATATACTTTAGAGCTTAAAGATCAAATTCAAGAATTGCAACATCAATTATCAGATTTAGAAAAACAAATAGACGAGCTGTTGGTGTTTTTGCCCAATATACCTCACAACTCTGTTCCAGAAGGGAAAGGATCGGAAGATAATTTGGTAGTTCGTCAAGGTGGTGTAACAGCCGAACCAAATAATGGTTTACCCCATTGGGATTTGGCACGAAAGTATGATATTATTGATTTTGAACTTGGCAACAAAATAACGGGATCTGGATTTCCTGTATATAAAGGGAAAGGGGCAAAGTTGCAACGTGCGTTAATTTCTTTCTTTCTCGATGAAGCTTTAAAAGCTGGATATAATGAAGTGTTACCACCTTTTTTGGTGAATGAAGATTCGGGGTTTGGTACAGGTCAATTACCCGACAAAGAAGGTCAAATGTATCATGTGCAAACCGATAATTTGTTTCTTGTACCTACTGCCGAAGTTCCAGTAACCAATATTTTTAGAGATGTAATTTTAAATGAAGAAGATTTGCCACAAAAGTATACAGCTTATAGTCCATGTTTTCGACGCGAGGCAGGTTCGTATGGTAAAGATGTTAGAGGATTAAATCGCTTGCATCAGTTCGATAAAGTAGAAATAGTCGTAATCGAACATCCTCATCGCTCATATGAACAATTAGAACAAATGTTGCTGCATGTGGAAGGTTTGGTTCAAAAACTGGAATTGCCTTATCGGATTGTTAAGCTTTGTGGTGGCGATATGAGTTTTTCTTCGGCTCTGACCTACGATGTGGAAGTTTTTAGTATGGCACAAAACAAATGGCTTGAAGTTAGCTCGGTTAGCAATTTTGAAAATTTTCAAGCCAATCGTTTAAAGTTAAGATATAGAGATAAAGAAACAAAGAAAAACAATTTATGTCATACGCTCAACGGAAGTGCATTGGCACTGCCTAGAATAGTGGCTGCCATCTTAGAAAATTTTCAAACCGAAGAGGGCATTAGAATTCCAGATGTATTAAAACCATATACAGGGTTCGATTATATCAAATAACCTTTATTCGCCTCCAATAACATTGTCTGGTGGTATATTGTTAATAACGTTTTTCTTTTTCCAATTACCAGTTTTGTAATAAATGTATGATAGTGTCATTCCGAAAAACCAAGCAATAGGAATAGACCACCAAATACCATAATAACCGAACGATTTAGATAATATAAACGCAAGCGGAATGCGGACAATCCACAACGAAAATAATGTAATAAACATAGGTATTAATGTATCTCCAGCTCCTCGTAAAATGCCATTATTGATAAACATTGCAGAAAAGCAGACAAAGAAAAAAGCAACAATTTGTAAGTATTCTTTACTAATTTGTATTACCGTTGTATCGCTTGTAAACATGCTCGATAAAGTTGCAGAAAAAATAAAAATAAGTGATGAAATGCAAATTGTAATTAAAAACATGATTTTTTGTGTACTAATATATCCGTTTAAAACTCTATCAAGTCGTTGAGCACCGATATTTTGTCCGACAAATGTTGATAATGCAGCAGCAAAATTCATAGCAGGCAACGAAATAAATGATTCAATACGTGTAGCAATAGAGTAGGCTGCTACAACATTAGTACCAAATAAATTAACTACACTAAGCAATGCTACCATCCCCAACGCGACAAAGGATTGTTGTAAAGCTGTAGGTAACCCTATCTGTACCGACTTTTTGAAAATAAAACGATCGAAAAAAATGTTATGCAATTTAATTTTAAGAAAAGAATGATAGCGATTGATATAAATTACCGATAAAATAAACGATACTCCTTGCGAAAAAATAGTAGCCCATGCAGCCCCTTCAATGCCCCAATGAAAAACAGCAATAAAAAGAATATCGAGAAACACATTCAATACCGACGAAATTATAATGAAGTACAAAGGAGTTTTTGAGTCGCCCATACCTCGCAATATTGCCGATGTTCCGTTAAAACCGAAAAAGAAAAGCATACCAATAAAGTATATACGTAAATATTGTGATGCCTGTACATGAATGTCGGCAGGTGTTTTAATCAGTGTAAGTATGGGATTTAGGAAAATTAAACCAATAAGAGAAAAAAGTACTGAGGAAACAAGTAAAATAATATTCATAGTATCGACTGTGTGTTGAACTTTAACGAAATCTTTTGCACCAAAGTATTGAGCAATAATTACATTAAAACCAATAGATAAGCCTACTACAAGCGAAATTAATGTAAATATTATGGGCATAGTAACACCAACAGCAGCTAATGCTGCTTTACCAATTAATTGACCAACTATAATGCTATCAGCCAAATGATAAAATTGATGAAACAAATTGCCTAAAAGCATGGGAATGGCAAATTTGACGATAAGAGTAGTTTCCTTACCTGTGGTTAAATCTTTCATGCTGCAAAGTTGAATAAAAAAATTAATGCACGTAGGTTTTTATCAAAAAAAATGTGAAAAAAAGTTATTAAACAACAGTTGTTACTATTTTAGTAATTTGCAATTTTTGGTTATAACGAAATTTATCTTAACTTTGCTTTAAATTATATTTTTATGAAAAAATTTTTGATTTTATTAGTAATTAGCGTCTTTTCAGCAATTTACATTAAATCATATAGTCAAAATCAAATAAATTTCGATAAGGTATTTTGCTATCGCCAAATTGAAAAGCAAGACAATGTATTGACCGTTACATTATTAATAAACACAAAGGGATTAGAAAGAGAGAAAACTTTAAAAATAAAGGAAAAATTTCCAACAGGATTCAAATGTAAAGTTATAGAACCTTATGGAAGTACAAATGCAGTTACTGAAACTACATTGTTGTTTGTTTGGTCAGCATTACCTGAAAATGATTTATTTATTGTTAAATATCAATTAACAAGTGCCGCCGCTCTTAACGAATCGGTCAATATAATAGGCAATGTATCGTTTTTAAGCGAAACAGGAATTAAGTATGTAAGTGTAGAACAACGTGATTTTCTCAATGATAAAGAAATTCAAGCAAAAATTAAGGCACTACCCCCATATAAACCTGGTGCAAATGTAACTCAACCTGCTTCGGCAAACATTACAATTGCCGATGTTCCCAAAACAACAGAAACCAAACCGGCAGCCGAAACTCAGCCAGCACCTGCACCAAAACCAGTTCCACGTACGAATGTAAAAGACGAACCAGTTAAGACAGAACAGCCAAAACCGCAAGCACAACCACAACCCACAGCAGTAGTTACAGAACCCAAGACAGAACCCAAAGTAGAACGTGTTGTGTTAACCGAAGATAAGCCTGAAGCGACTCCCGAACCAATTAAAACGGAAACCAAACAAAAAATGCCCGAAACTAAACCTGTTGAAAACAAACCTATAGAACAAAAACAAGTTACAAAAACGACAACTGTTTCATCGGGATTTTATTATACAGTGCAAATAGGTGCATCACCAAAGAAATTACCTGCTGGTTTTTACGATAAATATTCTTTGAAACATTCTGTAGATGAATTATTTATTGACAACATGTATAAATATTCTACGGGAAAATTTGCTACCTTAAAAGAAGCTAATCAATATTTGAACGAAGTTAAGCAAAAAGGCCTACAATGCTTTGTTGTTGCATACAATAATGGTAATAAAATCACTATTAAGGAAGCGTTACAAATTTCAGGACAGTAAAAAGATTTTGAGGTAATTTATTGGCTAATGAAGAAATTCCCGCATACGTATGTAATTGTTTTTGCCATCATAGTATTTGTTGCTATATTGACATGGATTATTCCGGGTGGTGAATTTGAACGAAAAACAATTGTTGTAAGCGGACATGAACGGACAGTGATTGATGCACAGTCATTTAAGTATACAAAAAATAATCCTCAAACAGTTGAAATATTATCGGCATTCTATCAGGGTTTTGTAAATCAAGCGAGTATTATTATTTTTATTCTTATTATTGGGGGAACTTTTTGGATCATTAATACAACGAAGTCTATTGATTTAGGTATTAAAAGCATAATTCAGCATATAAGAAAATTGGATAACATAAGATTAGTTAAATCAATCGGTTCTGAGCAGATTATTCTATCATTTGTTATGATTATTTTTAGCCTTTTTGGGGCAGTATTTGGCATGAGCGAAGAAACCATTGCCTTTATTGTAATTTTTGTTCCGCTTGCTATTTCAATGGGATACGATTCAATTGTAGGTGTTTCGATAACATATTTAGCAGCACATGTAGGTTTTGCATCGGCTATGTTAAATCCATTTACTATAGGTATTGCACAAGGTATTTCGCAAATTCCTTTATTCTCTGGGCTTGAATATCGTTTTTTTTGCTGGCTTGTGATAAATATTATTGCCATAGCATTTGTGCTTTTTTATGCGAGGAAAGTTAAGAAGAATCCTAATATTTCACCAATGGCTACGTTGGACAATATTTGGAAAAATTATTCCATCAATAATGAATCGGAAACACTAATAAAGCCCACAAGGAAACATTGGTTTATACTTGCTTTATTATCAATCATAGGAATTCTATTTTCCCTGAAATATTACAATACAACTATTGCTATTGGTAAAAGCATGATTTCACTTCCTATCATTTTAGTCATAACGATATTTTTTATTATAACTTCTATTTTTATTTTACGTAAGTCTGTCCAATATTTTATACTCAATTTACTTCTTACTACAATATTTGTTTTAATTGTGGGTGTTTTAGGTTATGAATGGTATATCAAAGAATTAGCAGCATTGTTTTTGGCTTTAGGGTTAATTACTGCTTGGGTGTATGGTTTTTCGGCTAATGAAACTGTGAAACATTTTATTGAAGGAGCAAAAGATATATTATCGGCAGCATTAGTTGTAGGTTTGGCGGGTGGTATTATTGTTGTGTTAAACGATGGCAAAATTATAGATACAATTTTGTATTACGTTTCTAAGAGCTTAGATAATAGTGGAAAATTTGTTTCAGTTAGTATGATGTACTTGTTTCAGAATGGTTTAAATATAATTATTCCGTCAGGTTCGGCAAAAGCAGCATTAACAATGCCTATTATGTCACAGTTTTCCGATTTAATTGGAATTTCCCGACAACTTACCGTTTTGGCTTTTCAATTTGGTGATGGCTTTACAAACATGATTACACCCACTAGTGGTGTTTTATTAGGTGCATTATCGATGGCAAAAATACCTTATAGTATCTGGTTTCGCTGGATATTACCTTTTATCCTTATATTAATTTTAATTGGCTGGTTATTGTTGTTGCCTCCATTATATTGGCATTTCAACGGTTTTTAACTTAGTCGCTGTTCCAATTCGTCTTTAAATATTGGTACTACTCCAACTTTTTCGCATACTATACCTGCTGCAATGTTTGATATGATGGCAATATCTTTAATGTTTAATCCTAAAGTTAAACATAATGTGGCAGTGGAAATTACAGTATCACCGGCTCCCGAAACATCGGCCAAATTCCGCACTTGTGTAGGGATATGAAAGGATTCTTGATGATTGGCGATATAGACACCTAATTCCGATAATGTAACCATTATGGTGTGATGCCTTTTTAGTTTCATAAATTCTGTACAAAGTGTGGGTAGTTGATCTAATATTTTTTCTTTTTCGATATCAGTTTTAAGCCCTATGGTTAGCTCTTTTAGGTTCGGTTTAAATAAGGTACATTCATAATATTGCATAAAATTTCGATGTTTGGGATCTACTGTAATGGGTATTTGGCGGGTTTTTGCTAATGTTTGTACAAATTGAATAAGGTTAGGTGTAATGCATCCTTTATCGTAGTCTTCAAAAATAATAGCATCAATTTTAAACTGTTCAATGATTTCTAAAATCTTATTTAGCAATAGTACTTCTTCGTTGTTTTGTAGAGGTTTATCGTTTTCTTCGTCAACTCGAAGTAAATGTTGATTGTGTCCTATAACTCTAGTTTTAACGGTAGTAGGCCGAAATGTACTTTCGATAATTCCATTGGTTAATATTTCTTGTTCTTTACAAAGTTCTATGAATCGTTTTGCTTTAATGTCGTTACCTATAACGCATGCTATAATGGGTTTTGCCCCTAGGGTTTTAATATTAAGCGCGACATTCGCAGCACCACCTAAACGCTCTTCTCGATGAGTAACCGATACGATTGGAATAGGAGCTTCGGGCGAGATTCGTTCTACTTTTCCCCAAATATATTGGTCGAGCATTACATCGCCTATAACTAATATAGTTTTTTCGCGAAATTTTTTAATAATATCCTTATAGTTATGCATACAACTAAAAATTATTTCTTTGTCTTATACACTCGTATAATATTATACCTGTAGCTACCGAAACATTGAGGGAATTAAGATTTCCAAACATAGGAATGTGAACAAGATGGTCTGATTCTTTTAGTAATGAAGATCGAATACCTTTTTCTTCGTTTCCCATTATAATAGCTACCGGACCTGATAAATTGCACTGATACATGCTTAATGATGCTTTTTCGGTACATGCAATAATTTTTAATCCATGAAGCTTTAAATTTTTGATTGTCTGCAACAATGAAATTTCTCGACAAACTGGTAATTGAATTAATGCGCCTGCCGATGTTTTTATAGCATCGTCGTTAATTTGGGCGTGTCCTTTATGCTCCACTACTAATGCATGTACACCTGCCGAAAGTGCGGTGCGTGCTATTGCTCCGAAGTTTCGTACATCGGTTATACCGTCTAAAATTAATATAAAAGGATGTTTGGCTTCGAGATACGTTTGTGTAACTATATTTTCAAGTGTTTGGTATTCTATAGAAGAAACAAGAGCTATAACTCCTTGATGATTTTTGTTTTTTAGAGAATTAAATTTTTCTTCGGGAACAAATTGTATAGGGATATTATTATTTTTGCATAAGAGTATAATTTCTTTAATATTGGTATTAAATTTTTCTTTTTGTATAAGCACTTTTTCAATGCTTATTCCGTTTTCTATAGCTTCTACGATAGCTCTTATTCCGTAAATGTTTTGTAATTTCATGAGATGTAATTAATTGGCAATTGAAAATATTCGACCATTACGCCAAGTATCAACAGCTTGAAGCCAAGATATCTTAAAATTTTCGTTTCGTTCCAAAACAAAATGGTTGTTACTAAATGGATGATATTTTTTTATGAAAGAAAATACAAGTGTTTTAGCACTTTCGGGAGTTCCGTATATCCATTGCTCAACATTGGGTGCTTTATATATGGTTGTAGGTAAGCCAAATATAATGTAAATCATACCGCGATCGGTTTTCCAACCTTCCGTATAGCTTGTAAAATACTGATTTGCTAAATTTACGCGAGTATAAAACACTCGTATAAGTTCGCGAGCCCTTTCGGTATTTCCTGCTGCATTTAGCCAAAATTTATCAACTGCTTCTTTTTTATCGGCTAAAACGTTAAGTTCGTTAAATTCTTTTTGCGAAGTTAACATGCGTATAGGCTTAAGCAATTCGCTTGGTCGAGTCATTTTAGGGTAGTCGTTACTAAAAATAAATATGGTTTTTCCGTTACCAATCGAATCGCGATAAATATGAAGTATGCCTTTACGCGAAGCAATGAAACAACAAGTATCGCAAATTAAAAATATACGAATACTATCGGGATTGGTAATGACATCATCTTTATTGCTCGACATACTATAGGGGGGCATAGCATTTTTAAAAGTGTTGCTAAACCATGCCATTTTCCATTCTATGGGCATATTTTGGCGAGTACGAATTAAAAACGTATCTTGTTCTTGCAACCAGCAATCAAAATATGGGTGATTGTTTTTATTTACAATTAAAAAGTCGTTGTCGCTATATTTTTTTCTTTTTTCTAAAGTTACGTAATTGTGATAGGAAAAATAGCTGTATTTATCGAGGATAAATAAGTCTATCATAAACATGCCTGTGTCTGAAATGTTAACCGGAAAATGAAAGTAATTTTGGTTAATAAAATCTCGTTTATTTATTGTTTTAATAAACGTTGCCGAGTCTTTAAGTTGCAAACCAGCACTGGTTTTAAAAAGCTTGTAATGTACCGAAAGTGTAGCTAATTCGATAGTATCATTACGATTAAATTGAAGCGACTGAACAGGGATAGAACAATAAACCGTTGATATGGAATCGGTAGAATTAAAAACTACCACTTTAGCTTTAAGTGTTTGAAGATTAGGATTATATAAGAAACTGAGATTAAGTCGTTTTGTGTATGATGTGGTTTGTTGTAATTTGCATGAGCATAGACAAATAATTAATATAAAAAAAACAAATGATATGTTACGAAATAAATATGTTCTCATTAAAGTCTCTTAAATTAGCAACAGTCTGTATTTGTAATTTGTATTTCGACAAATTTATGCCTTTTAAACCATATTTGGAAATAATAATTTTTTGAAATCCCATTTTTTCGGCTTCGGCAAGTCGTTGTTCAATTTTTTGCACAGGTCTTATTTCTCCGTTTAGTCCTATTTCTCCTGCGAAACATATAGATTTGGGAATGGGTTTGTCAAAATTTGATGATAGTATAGCAAATACAACAGCTAAATCTATAGCAGGGTCGCTAGTTTTAATTCCTCCAGCTATATTAATGAATACATCTTTGTTTGCCAATTTAATGTGAAGTCTTTTTTCTATTACAGCAAGAATAAGTGACAGCCGTTTAATATCGTAACCATTCGATAATCGTTGAGGGAAATTATTGTATGTTGTTGCAACAAGTGCTTGTACTTCTATCATTAAAGGTCTAATGCCTTCGATAGTAGATGCAATGCATGTACCACTTAAATTTTCCGTTTCTTGTGAAATTAAAATTTCTGAAGGATTCGATATTTCTTTGAGTCCATCTTGTCGCATTTCGAAAATCCCTATTTCACTTGTCGAACCATAGCGATTTTTTATGGAACGTAAAATTCGATATGGGTGCGAAGCTTCTCCTTCAAAAATTAATACTGTATCGACCATGTGTTCTAATATCTTTGGTCCTGCAATGCCACCTTCTTTGTTTATATGCCCTATGATAAAGATAGGTATATTTTCTGTTTTGGCTATTTGTATCAGTTGAGCAGTACATTCTCTAATTTGAGTAATACTTCCTGCATACGAATCAATTTGTTGGCTTTGAAGTGTTTGAATAGAGTCGATAATGACGATATTGGGTTTATAAATTTTTATTTGTTCCATGATGTTTTCTAAATAAGTATCGCAAAGGAGTAAACACGATTCGCCAGCACCACCTAATCTATTAGCACGCAATTTTAATTGCGATTCGCTTTCTTCGCCCGAAACATATAGCGATGTGATTGATTTTACACGTAAAGCAAATTGTAGCATAAGCGTTGATTTGCCGATTCCAGGTTCGCCGGCAATTAAAATAACAGAGCCGGCAACGATTCCACCACCTAACACACGATTAAGCTCCTGGCTTTTGGTGTTAATTCGTAAATTATCATCGGCAGTAATTTCATTTATTCGTTTAACAGCTTTTTTTTCGTGTGGATAAATTTTTTTTGAAGTTGTTTTTATAACTTCTGTTTCTTCAAATGAATTCCATGTGCCACACGACGGACATTTTCCTAGCCACTTAGTTGTTTCATATCCGCATTCCTTACAGAAAAAGCTTTGCTTGGTTTTAGAGTTCATTTTATTCTCTTGTAAATTCCATTCGGTTAAAAGCCCCTTCGGTACTTCCAGTAGATAGTTTGTATCGTTGTAGTATTAAAAATTTTTTGTTCAATTTTAATATTCGATATATGCCATCATATTTTGAACCAAGTCCTTTAATGTCTAAATATGTAGGTTCGAGAAAATCTTTTTCTAAAACCCAATTGGCAGTGTCTTGATATAAACTATCATGAATATAAATAGTTTGATAAAGTAAATTAGGTTCTCTGAATTCCCAATATTGAATTTTTCCGCTATCTTGTTTCGATAAGTACCAATATCGCCATGTTCCATCGAGCTTATTAGCTGTTTGCTTTTTACATTGCACACAAAGCAATCCAAAAGTTATTACAATAAAAACTAAATAAATTTTATTCATTTCTTACAAATTCTTTTCGCATATATGGCGAGTAACATTGAAGGATAAGAATATTCTTCTTTATTTTTTCGATGTAATAATTAGCATCGTCGTATTTGTTTAAATTTCGGATTTCGACATAATATTCGAAGAATTCAGATTTTACTTTATAATCGCCCGTATCTACACAAACACCATCAATAAAACGGTACAATACATGATTAGCTTCAAAACGATAAATAATTGTGTCTTCGCGGTCGGCAGCTGTTTGTGGTAAAAGCTTCCATTCGCCAATTAGTTTTTCTTCTTTAGCTTTTTTGCATGAAGATAATGTAATACACAATAACACAAAAAGAGCAAAGGTAAATTTTCTCATATGTGATAACGAATGTTATTGTTCAAAGATACAAAAAGTTTGTTAATGTTGTATTTGCTCAATAATTTTTGTACTCGAATAACCATCAATAAAAGGGATTATTTCTACTTTCCCACCGTTTTGGGTAACAATGTCATAGCCTGCAATTTCATTTGCTTTGTAATCGCCTCCTTTAACTAAAATGTGAGGTTTTACAATTTTAATCAATTCTGTAGGAGTATCTTCAGAAAATAAAACCACTGCATGGACAAAGAATAATGAAGCTAAAGCAATGGCTCTGCTTTCTTCATTATTTATAGGACGATGTATTCCTTTTAAGCGTTTTACAGAATCATCAGTATTAAGTCCTATAATGAGCACATCGCCCAATGAAGCTGCTTGCATTAAGTATTCGAAGTGCCCCCGATGCAAAATGTCGAAGCATCCATTAGTGAAAACAATTTTTTTGTCCTTAAATCGCCAAAAAGCAAGTAATCGTGAAAATTCTATATCGTCTTTTGACGAATAAATTTTTTTGCTAATGATTGCTTTATAGTCCATATTCACTATATTTTTTGTTGGTGTTTTCTTACATAAAGCATAATTAGAAGCATTGTAATGGGTCCGAATAGTAAAATCATTAAAGTTTGTGATTCGTGGCATAGAGTTGCATATAGTAATCCATCGGCTTGAGAAATGCCATACAACATAAGCCCTCTCGAAACAATCCAATGAAACGCTCCAAAACCATTTTGTACTGGTGCCGACATGCCTAAACCACCAATACTTAATACAAATAAACTATCGCTGAAACTTAAATGTGAAGTGCTCGGTATAGCAAAGAAAACTACGTATGTCATCAAAGCATAACACAACCAAATCAAGAATGTGTATAGTAAAAATAGCATGCGTTTTTTTAATTTAATGACAGATAAAATGCCTTGTAAAATCCCTTTAATAAAATTAGTTGTTTTTTTAAATACTTTAAACTGTTGTAGCTTTGTTTTGAAAATTACAATTAATACTATTATACTTATTAGTGCAAGAGCAAAAATATAAATATATATTGATGATGACGATATTTTTTCACTTATATAATTCAATATATTTTGTTCAAAAAAAGAACTAAAAAAAGAAAAATCAATTACAAGCACCGATAAGATAACTAAACACAACGTAATAATATCTATTACTCTCTCAGTAATAACAGTGCCAAACGAAACATCAATAGGAATTTGATTTGTTTTATGTAATGTTGCGCAGCGAGTTATTTCGCCAATGCGAGGAATTGCCATGTTGGCAAAATATGCCATAATAACGGCATAAAAAGTTGTTCGGATGGGTGGATAATATTGAACACTTTGTAATAATAACTGCCAACGCAAGGCTCTGAAGTAGAAACCAATAATGGCAAAAACCAACGATAATAAAACCCAGCTATAATTTGCTTTTAATAAATCGTTCCAAATAACTTTTAAATCAATACCATGGAAAGACAAGTATAATAATAAAATAGCAAATGCAGGAAATACAATAAAGTTTAATACTATGTTTAAAGCATTTTTCAATTATATTAGTCGATTTGTTCGAGTGTCGGGAAAAATTAAAGTTGGCTTATGATGCTTTGCTTGTTCAAAATCCATGTATGCATATGATAGAATAATGACAATATCGCCAACAGCAGCTTTACGGGCAGCTGGTCCATTAAGGCAAATAACACCACTATTTCGTTCGCCTCGAATTACATAAGTTTCAATGCGTTCGCCATTATTTAAGTTAAGCACATGTACTTTTTCATTCTCAATTAGGTTAGCGGCTTCCATAAGTGCTTCGTCAATAGTAATGCTACCTACGTAATTTAAATCGGCTTGAGTTATAGTTACTTTATGTATTTTTGACTTCAATACTTCTATTTGCATCATTCAAATGGTAAAAAATTTTTGCAAAGTTATAATAATATTTCTATATTATCTATGAGTCTTACTTGGTTGCAAAACACTGCTACACAACAATGGATGCTTCGATGTTGGCTTATATCGTTAACGGGCATCAGTGTTTGACTATCTACTACTTCAACGTATTCGACCTGAAATGGTGATACTGATTCGATGTTCGTTTTAACTTTCTGACATATTTCGTTTATTGAATATTTTTCGTCAATCCATTTTTTTACTTGAATAAGTGTTTTAAAAATAATAGAAGCTTTATTTCGTTCATCTTCCGATAAACGTAAATTGCGAGAACTCATGGCCAATCCGTTTGTTTCTCTCACAATATCGCACTCAACTATTTCGATAGGATAATTAAAATCTCTTACAATCTTTTTAATGATAGTTAATTGTTGAAAATCTTTTTTTCCAAAATATGCTTTATGAGGATTGATAATGTCAAATAGTTTAGTTACTATTTTTACAACTCCCTGAAAATGTCCGGGTCTGTATTTGCCTTCCATAATTTGTTCTAAATAACCAAGCTCAAAGTATCGTGTATCGGGTTCGGGATACATTTCTTCTTCATTAGGCATAAACAGTAAATCGCAACTGCCAGATTGTCGTAGCTTTTCTATATCAGATTCGAAAATTCGTGGATATTTTTCAAAATCTTCGCGGTTATTGAATTGTGTTGGATTAACAAAAATACTTACAACTACGAAATTGCAATCAGAACGAGCCTTGCGAATTAATGCTAAATGTCCTTCGTGAAGAGCACCCATAGTGGGCACGAAACCTATAGTAGTTCGATTCTTTTGTTCAGTTGTTAAAATTTGCTTTGCTTCAGAGATGGTTTTACAAATGAGCATTTTTGCTGCAAAATTAATGTATTTTTTTGGTTTCTTGTTCTGCTAAAGCAAAAGTAAACAACGTATAGAATAAAACTACAAAACTAACACCTGCCTGGGTTTCTAATGTGTCTTCCGTTAAAAATGAAAGTAAGCATATGATGAAAAATGTTATTTTAATGACTCGATAATTTTTTGATATTTCTTTTAAAAAAGGCAGAATAAAAGCAATAAAAACGGCTAAAAATCCGAACAAACCAAAACTAATGAAAAATGTAAGATATTGATTGTGAGCACGATGACGAATATTTTCATTCAGTTTTGTTTCATACTTGAAATATGCTTCGTTAAAGGCTTCTTGTACGTTACCAGTTCCAACACCAATCCAAAAGTTATTCTGAATAATTTTTATGGCTGTTTTTTGGTATTCTATTCGCTGAAACAATGAACTACCAGCTACTTTATCTAAATAAAAGTAATTATAAAATTCCCATACAAACGAATATAGGTACGAATACAACGAAAAACGTTTTAAATAGATAACGTTAGGGATACCTTTTTCTATAGCTTTTATATCTTGATCGGATAATTGATTGATACCAATCGAATCTTTTGTCAAGCCTTTAGACGTTAAATATCGAATCAATGTATATTTAATTTTATTTCCTTTTAAGTCGTAACCGTCATATTTGTAATCACTTTTTTTGTTCCATTCTCTTTTAAGCTCTTCTTCGACAAAGTAAAAATATACACGCTTACCATTTTCAACTTCTTTGCTTTCTTCTAAAAATACAAATGGTTTATTATTAATATTATATATTACTTTATTAGGAATCTTCGAATGGTATGCATTTAGAAAATCTTTGTATATATGATATAATGTATAACTAACATAGCATAGAATCGAAACTAAAATTGCCATTGAAATGACAAATTTTTTTAAATCGAAATTCCTGAAAATATGTATAATTAGCAAAAACAATATTAGTGCAATAAACAAAAATACAGCTGTATTTACACGTAGAATAAAAATAATAGCGACTAAAAATATTAAATTAATTAACAATATTAGCTTTTGTTTTTGATTAGAATCATTGATTTTCAAATAGTAAAAAAGTATCACAACAGAAAAAACAATCATTAGTGAATAACGTACGTGGGAGATAAATGGTATAAAATTTCTGTAATCTATAATTCCTAAGTGATCCTTAAATATGTATCTAACTATTCCAATAAATCCGACAAAAGTTACTGCCGAAGTAAAACTCAATAATATCCATTTTATTTCTTTCGAACTGAAAGGTTGAGAAGTAGCCATAAAAATCGGTAAAAGCATTAAAGGCAATTTTATTCTTAAATCATTTAAAGCATAATCGATATTTTGAGGTTGTGGAAAAAATGTCCAAAGAATGTGTATAAGATACATACTAATAAAAAGCCATAAGCATCGGTTTGTTTTAAATCGAAGCCATTTATTTTTAAAATTTCCTTCGATGAGCCAATTAATGTAAATAATAAATTGAGATACGCTCATTAAAAAAACCGATAAAGGTAAAGCAATTGCAAATAAAACGACACCTAGTATGTATATGTAGCGATGCAGCTCTTTTGAAAAAATCATAACGACATCAATAACGAAACCCCAAAAAAAATATTGTGATTGATAAATAAAATTTGCAAAAGTCATTATTTGCTATTAATATTGCAAAACTTTTCTGGTTTCGAGAATATTTCATTCCTAAACCAATTCAAAATCAAAAAAATCAAATCATAGCTTATGTTAGATGCTACTGAATTAATGACAAAAAAATTAACCGAATTACGTAAAATTGCAAAAGAACTTAAAATAAAGTATGCCGATACGTTAAAGAAAGAGGAGCTAATTCAACGAATCATTGAAGTTGAATTGAAAAGTTCTGACAACGATGATAACAGAAGCATTGAAGTATCATTTGACTCGGCCATTAATAATAAAGAAAATATCACACCCGAGACTGCAGATATATCTCAATTAGTCGTTAATGAAGAAGAACAAGTTAAACGTAAACGTAAAAGAAAAGTTGTTGCAACCAAAGAAGTTCAACCATCTTTAATATTCTCGACTAATATTGAAGAAACAAACAAAAAAGCCGAAGAAGAAATTATCCCTCGTTCACTTCAAGAAGGGTTTGACGAAGAACCATTATTTATTGAAGAAAAATCCGATAACCAAATTTTAGAAACATCTGAAACTGAAGTTAAAGAGAATTTTACTGAAGTAGAATCGGAAGATAGAGCAAGTAAAGAAATAAAAACAACACATACTCCGTACAAAAATGGCTCTTCCGAAAAAAAGCCAATAGATAAAAACAACGATTTTGATGGAATCGTTTCCACTGTTGGTGTGCTGGAAATAATGCCCGAAAATTATGGTTTTCTTCGTTCACCCGATTATAATTATTTAGCATCGCCCGATGATGTATATGTTTCTCAATCTCAAATTAAATTATTTGGCTTAAAAACGGGCGATACAATAAAAGGTACTGTTCGCCCACCCAAAGAAGGGGAAAAATTCTTTCCATTAGTGAAAATTGAAGAAATTAATGGTTTGCCACCCGAAATGGTACGCGAACGCATTCCTTTCGATCATCTTACTCCACTATTCCCCAACGAAAAGTTTAATATTGCCACAGGACCTAAAGCAACTATATCAACACGTATCGTTGACATGTTTGCACCTATTGGCAAAGGACAGCGTGGACTTATTGTTGCACAACCTAAAACAGGTAAGACAGTTTTACTTCAGGAAATAGCGAATGCTATTGCATATAATCATCCCGAAGTATATTTAATGATATTGCTAATAGACGAGCGTCCCGAAGAAGTAACCGACATGGAGCGTAACGTTTATGCCGAAGTTATTAGTTCTACATTCGACGAACCAGCTGAGCGACACGTAAAAATAGCCAATATTGTGTTAGAAAAAGCTAAACGAATGGTCGAATGTGGTCACGATGTGGTTATCTTGCTCGATTCTATTACTCGTCTGGCACGAGCATATAACACAGTTGCTCCTGCGTCAGGAAAAATATTAACCGGAGGAGTAGATTCAAATGCCTTGCACAAACCCAAAAGATTTTTTGGTTCGGCACGTAATATAGAAAATGGTGGTTCGTTAACAATAATTGCAACAGCATTAACGGAAACAGGCTCCAAGATGGATGATGTTATTTTTGAAGAATTCAAAGGAACGGGCAATATGGAATTACAGCTTGATCGTAAATTAGCCAATAAACGTATTTTCCCGGCAGTTGATATTTTAGCATCCAGCACCCGTCGCGAAGAATTGCTTCATCCACAAGAAGTACTTAATAGAATTTGGATTTTAAGAAATTATCTTTCCGATATGACACCTGTTGAAGCTATGGAGTTTTTTAAAGAAAGACTTGCCAGAACTCAAACAAATGAAGAGTTTTTAATAACAATGAGTAGTGAATAATCCTTTCAAATTTAATAAAGACGTAAAATTTGGTTATTAAACATTTTTTATATTTGTACTATAAAATAGCTTTGAAGTGAAATTATCTTTATGTTTAACCAATTCATTTAAAACATATTAACATGACAAAAGAAAAGAAATTTATCACCTGCGACGGTAATCATGCAGCTGCTCATGTAGCTTACATGTTTAGCGAAATGGCATGTATTTATCCTATTACTCCATCGTCTAATATGGCAGAAAATGTTGACGAATGGGCAGCACAAGGACGAAAAAACATTTTCGGCGAAACTGTTAAAGTAATCGAAATGCAATCGGAAGCTGGTGCTGCCGGAGCAGTACACGGGGCTTTGCAAGCAGGTAGTCTTTGCACTACGTTTACGGCATCGCAAGGATTATTGCTCATGATACCCAATATGTTTAAAATATCTGGCGAATTGTTGCCCGGTGTATTTCATGTAAGTGCCCGCGCTATAGCTGCACAAGCATTATCAATTTTTGGCGACCATAGCGATGTTATGTCTACACGCAACACAGGCTTTGCTATGTTAGCTACTGCATCGGTTCAAGAAATTATGGATTTAGCACCAGTAGCCCATTTAGCAGCCATTAAATCGCGCATTCCATTTTTACATTTTTTTGATGGATTTAGAACTTCGCATGAAATACAAAAAGTAGAGTACTTCGATAATGAAGACATGGAAAAACTGCTCGACAAAAAAGCATTAAAAGAATTTAGAGATAGAGCATTAAACCCCAATCATCCTGTTACACGTGGTACAGCACAAAATCCCGATATTTATTTTCAGGCAAGGGAAGCTGCAAACCGCTTTTATGATGCAGTACCAGACATTGTTGAAGAATACATGCAGGAAATTACTAAATTAACTGGCAGAGAATATCATCCATTCGATTATTACGGACATCCACAAGCCGAATATATTATTGTAGCAATGGGGTCTGTAACAGACACAATCAAAGAAGTTGTTGACTACAAACTTAAACGCGATGAAAAAGTAGGCTTAATTGCTGTTCATTTATATCGTCCTTTCTCGAAAAAATATTTCTTAAAAGTATTACCTAAAACAGTAAAACGTATTGCAGTATTAGATAGAACAAAAGAACCAGGTGCCATTGGAGAACCATTATACCTCGATGTAGTAAAAGTATTTTACGAAGAAGAGCATAAGCCATTAATTGTTGGTGGACGCTATGGCTTAAGTTCAAAGGATACAACTCCTGGAATGATTTTCTCGGTATTCGATAACTTATATCTCAATGAACCCAAAAACCGCTTTACTGTTGGCATTATTGACGATGTTACGTTTACTTCGTTACCCATGCGAGATATTCAATGTATGTGCGAAGAAGGAATTTATGAGGCTAAATTTTATGGTATAGGTAGCGACGGGACAGTAGGTGCAAACAAAAATTCAATTAAAATTATTGCCGATAATACCGATAAATACGTACAAGCATATTTTGCATACGATAGTAAAAAATCGGGTGGTGTTACTATTTCGCACTTGCGTTTTGGTGATCGTGTACTTCGTTCACCTTATTTAGTTTGTAATCCCGATTTTGTTGCTTGTCATGTACCTGCATATCTCGATAAATATGATATGCTTAAAGGGTTAAAACGAGGAGGTACATTTTTATTAAATAGTATATGGGATGTAGAAGAAACGAAAGCTCATTTGCCCAATCACATGAAGAAATACTTGGCCGAAAATGATATTAACTTTTATATCATTAATGCTTCGCTTATTGCCGAAGAAATTGGCTTGCCCGGTCGTACTAACACAATAATGCAATCAGCTTTCTTCAAAGTTAGCAATATTATACCTTATGAAGTAGCTGTAAACGATATGATTGAAGCCGTTAAATATACATACGGCAAAAAAGGCGAAAAAGTCGTTCAAATGAATATTGATGCTATAAAGGCAGGTGAGAAAGTAATTAAGGTTGATATTCCCGAAGAATGGAAGAATTTACCCGATAGCGTCGAAACAAAAGAAGATGAAAACTTACCAGATTTTATTAAAAATGTTATGAAACCCATTAATGCACTTAAAGGTGATGAACTACCAGTTAGTGCATTTTTAGGAAGAGAAGACGGCACATTTCCAGCCGGTACTACAAAATATGAAAAACGTGGTATTGCAATTGAAGTTCCTGAATGGATACCCGAAAATTGTATTCAATGTAATCAATGTTCGTATGTTTGTCCTCATGCAGCAATACGCCCATTTTTACTCAATGATGAAGAATTGAAAAATGCACCCGACGGAACAAAAGTATTAAAAGCAAATGGTAAAGAATATGCAGGTTTGCATTTTAGAATACAAGTAAGTGTACTCGATTGTACAGGTTGTGGCAATTGTGTTGATGTTTGCCCTGCAAAAACAAAGGCTCTTCAATTTAGAATGCTCGAAACACAAAAAGACGAAATTAAACGATGGGAATATTTTGCTGAAAATGTTACATATAAAACAATCGTTAATCCAGCATCTTCTGTAAAAGCAAGTCAATTTGCACAACCATTATTTGAGTTTTCTGGTGCTTGTCAAGGATGTGGCGAAACTCCCTACATAAAGCTTATTTCTCAACTTTATGGAGACCGCATGATTGTTGCTAATGCTACCGGCTGTAGTTCTATTTACGGTGGCTCAGCACCATCTACTCCTTATACTGCAAATAAAGAGGGCAAAGGTATTGCATGGGCTAATAGTTTGTTTGAAGATAATGCAGAATATGGCTTTGGAATTGTTTCTGGTGTAAAAAAATTGAGAGAACGAATAGCCCGGTACATGAACGAATTGCTTAATGATAACATCTTGCCTGAAACAAAAGAAGCCTTCAAAGAGTGGTTAGATACTATGCACATAGGTGAAAAAACAAAAGAAACTTCTGCTAAAGTTGTTGTGCAATTGAAAAAAGAAACTCATCCATTGTGCAAAGAAATATTAGCATTAGAACAGTATTTAATAAAGCCAAGTGTGTGGGTTATTGGTGGCGACGGTTGGGCATACGATATTGGTTTTGGGGGATTAGATCATGTAATAGCCTCAGGAGAAGATATTAACATATTAGTCCTCGATACAGAAGTTTATTCAAATACTGGTGGTCAAGCTTCTAAAGCATCACCATTGGCAGCAGTTGCCAAGTTTGCTGCAGCAGGTAAACGCATACGTAAGAAAGATTTAGGACTTATTGCTACAACATATGGTTATGTTTATGTAGCTCAAGTAAGTATGGGAGCAAGTCAATCGCAGTTCTTAAAAGCTGTTCGCGAAGCTGAAGCATATCAAGGTCCATCGGTAATTATTGCATATAGCCCATGTATAAATCACGGCTTACATAAAGGAATGGGAAAATCACAAGAACAAGCCAAGTTTGCCGTAGAATGTGGCTATTGGACTTTGTATCGTTACAATCCTGAATTAGAAAAATTTGGTCAAAACCCATTCCAAATAGATAGTAAAGAGCCCGATTGGTCTAAATTTCAGGAATTTATTAAGAGTGAGGTAAGATTTACTTCGTTGCTGAAAACATTTCCGCAAGACGCTGAAGTCTTATTTAAACAAGCTGAAGAAAATGCCAAATGGCGTTATATGCAATATAAACGATTAGCTGCAAATATTTTAACGGAAAAAACAGTTTAATTTATTGAAGATTAAAAAATTTCCCACATTAAAGGCTGTCAGAAATGACAGCTTTTTTGTTATATAAAAATTTAATGAATTTGTAAATAAAAACATACAATTTGTAAATTTGAATAATCGCCTTAAATATTTTGTTTTTAAAACACTTGAATAATAATAAAAGTTGCTATATTTTTGTCTGAAATTTGCTTAATAAAATTGTATTATGAAAACTTATATTCTATTCTTATTTATGTCGTTATTTTCGTCTTTAATGTTTTCTCAAACAAGTTCAACGAAGTATGTTAAAGTTAAGTATTTTTATGTAATTGATAATGTTAATTCAGAGTCTCAACTAAATGAATTAAAAGCAGATTTTCTTCAAATAAAAGGTGTTGATGAAGTTAAATTTGAATACAAACCAGAAAAAAAAAGAGCAAGAGCTATAATTTATACAACACAAAAAGTTAGACAATCCGAAAGCGATGATGAGTTTCGCATTACTGCATTGAAACAAGCTGTATTAAAACACAATATGACGCCTTTCGATTTTAGTGAAGAAATAATTAATGATTAACTGTTGAAAATTAATTTGCTATGAAAAAATATATTTGGTTACTTGCTTTTGCAAGTATTATTCGTCCTAATTTGTATGCTCAGGGCGATAATTGTTCTAATGCTACTACAATTTCCGTTACATCAAGTTGTACGAATCCGGTTTCGGGAACAACAGCCGGCGCAACTCAATCGTTTGCCGGGTGCGTTGGAACAGCCGACGATGACGTATGGTATAAATTTACAGCTACTGCAACCAGTCATATTATAACAGTAAGTGGCTCGTCGAATTTCGATGCTGTAGTTGAATTATTTTCCGGAACATGTGGTTCGCTTACTTCTTTATATTGTAAAGACAATACGCTTGCAGGGCAAAGCGAAACTATTTACGCAACAGGTTTAACATCGGGAACAACGTATTATATTCGCGTTTATCATTATTATTCGGGCACAGGTTCTTCAACGTTTACTATATGTGTTACCACACCACCTTCGCCACCTTCGAATGATAATTGTGCCAACGCTTCGACACTTCTGGTAAGTACAACTTGTAATTACACCAATGGTACCTCTTATGGTGCAACGGCATCGTCAGTACCTTCATGTGCAGGTTCGCCCGATGATGATGTTTGGTATAAATTTACGGCAACCAATTCGGTTCAGACTATTACGGTAGATCCTTCATCATCTATGGATCCTGTAGTGGAGCTATTTTCAGGCACTTGTACCAGCTTGAATTCACTTTATTGTCAAGATATGGGATTTACTGATGGTAACGAAGTTATCAATGCTGTAGGATTAATCCCTGGTCAAACATATTATATAAGGGTTTATGATTACTACAATTCGAATGGTGGTGCACCTTTCCAAATTTGTGTTACTGGAAGTACTTCTTCGAATCCAATCAACGATGAATGTGCTAATGCTATAGAACTTCCTGAAGTAACTTCGGAATGTAATTATTATTATTTTACAACAACTAATGCAACAACTTCTTCGCAACCAGCACCTTCAAATTGCGAAAATTTTGATGGTAGCCCCAATAGCGGTGGTTTTCAAGCCGGAACAAAAGATGTATGGTTTAAAATAAAAGTACCTTCAACAGGAGTTATTAGCATTAGACCTAGACCTAGTTATGGTATAAATGATGCAGCAATGGCATTATATTCAGGAACTTGTGGTTCGCTGACTCAAATTGCATGTTCTGATGATCATAATTATCCCGGAACAGCAAATGACATGAAACCATACATAAAAGCAACCGGATTAACTCCTGGAAGTTATGTGTATCTTAGATATTGGGCGTTTGGTACAGGAAGTGGAGATTTTGCCATTTGTGTTGAATCGCCAACAAATGATGCTTGTTCGTCATCACTTTATATTTGCGATATAAATGGTTATTCGGGCTCTACAAGTGAAGCTTACACAATTGATAGACCATGTAATATGCGTGGTAATGCAGAAATGAACAATCCTCCTACGTATACATATACTCCGGGAACTTGTCAGGGTGGAATTTTTGGAGCAGGAGGATCATGGGGACAAGGCGCACCAAATTGTGATGTTCGAATTGATAATAATTCTTGGATAAAATTTACAGCTTCAAACACAAGTGTTACTTTAAATGTACAAATAAGTAATTGTTGGGTTGGCAATTATCCATCTGGAGGAATTCAAATGCAAATTTTTTCTGCAACCAATTGCTGCAATTTTCAGCCAGTTAGTGATTTTAAGGAGGGTTCGTCTGCACTAACCATAACAGCCAATAATTTAACCATTGGTCAAGATTATTATTTAATGATAGATGGTTTTGCAGGCGACATTTGCGATTATAGCATCACTGCAAATACAGGAGTTCAGTTTACTAGTATTACGGCAACATCAAGTTCAATTTGCTTAGGACAAAGTGTTACATTAACAGCACCATCGGGCGCAACCAGTTATTCTTGGCAGCCAGGTGGTCAAACAACACAAAGTATTGTGGTTTCTCCTGCTACAACAATGACTTATACATGTGAGGTTACTGGTGTTTGTGGTAATAAACAAACTTTGCAAAAAACAATTGTAGTAAATCCATTACCAAATATTACCGTATCGAATAATGGTCCTATTTGTCAGGGGGCTACATTAAATCTCACTGCATCGGGTGGAGCTACTTACCAATGGACGGGACCGAATGGTTTTACCAGTAACCAGCAAAATCCGTCTATTTCAAATGCAACAACTTCTAATTCTGGACCTTATAATGTAACAGTTACAACATCAGCAGGCTGCACAGGTACTTCAAACACTACAGTTACTGTAAATCCGGCTCCTTCGTCACCAACAGTTTCAGCTAGTCAAAATACTATTTGTCTAGGGCAAAGTACAACTATTAATGCTTCTGGAACAGGTGCTTCTTCATTTCAAGTATATAATCAACCCACAGGTGGAACTTTATTAGGAGTTACACCATTGCAGGTTTCGCCAACTTCTACAACTACATATTATGTTCAGGCTGTGAGTGCTCAAGGTTGTACTAATATGGGTGGACGAGTACCTATTACAATTACTGTTAATCCAGTACCAGCAGCTACGGCATCAAGCAATAGTGGGCTATGTGCAGGTCAAACATTGCAGCTAAATGCTTCGGGTGGAACATCATATCAATGGTCGGGACCAAATGGATTTTCAAGCACACAACAAAATCCATCTATCACTAATGTTAATAGCAATAATGCGGGTACATATACTGTAACGGTATATAATTCTTATGGTTGTTCGGCAACAGCAACAACAAACGTTGCTGTAAATAATACTCCTAATGCTACAGCGAGCAGTAATTCGGCAATATGCTCTGGACAAACATTGAATTTATTTGCCAATGGTGGTGCAACATATCAATGGTCAGGTCCCAATGGATTTAATAGTACGCAACAAAATCCTGTTATTCCAAATGCATCAGTGAATGCTGCGGGAACTTATTATGTTACTGTTAGCAATGGAACCTGTTCCAGTACAACTTCGGTAAATGTTACAGTAAATCAAACTCCCGTCGTTACTGTTAGTAGTAATAGTCCATTGTGTACAGGAAATACACTACAATTATCGGCATCTGCCAGTGGTAACAATACTTATCAATGGTCGGGACCGAATGGCTTTATAAGCAATCAGCAAAATCCTACCATACCAAATGCTCAATCGAATCATCAGGGAACATATTATGTTACTGTAACAGCTTCTAATGGGTGTTCGGCTACTGCAAATATTCAAGTGCTAATTAATACTTCATTCAATTCTACGATAAATCCTGTTGCATCTCAATGCTCTAATGGAGCACCAATTACATTAACAGCAGCAACTCCCGGTGGTACGTGGAGTGGTAATGGTATTACCAATCCAACAGCAGGAATTTTTAATCCCTCTGTCGCAGGTCCTGGGACTCATACCATAACATATACCATTTCAGGTAATTGTGG
>JAOADU010000014.1 GCA_026417155.1 Bacteroidales bacterium
TAATAATAGTTGAGGCGTTTGATGAGCCACCACCTAACCCTGCACCCGTAGGTATTTTTTTATATAAAATGATACGGATATTATTGATGGAATAATGCTTTTTCATTAAGGAAAATGCCTTGAAACATAAGTTGTTTTCAGTGTTTACATCGAGAGAGTTGCCAAATATCGTTAATTGAAACGAATTGCTTGGTAATATTTCTATGATATCGCATAGTTCAATGGGATAAAGAATGCTTTCAATATCATGATAGCCATCGTGTCGCTTATTTACGATATTTAAACCAAGATTTATTTTGGCTTTAGAAAACAAAATCATAGCTAAATTACTTTAAACAAATACCGCAAAATAATATATCATCAATTTGTTCGTTTTCGCCTTTCCATTCGTGAAATGTGGTTTTGATGATTTGCTTTTGTTCATTCATAGGAAGCGTATGCACATCAAGCGTAAGTTTTTTTAATGATTGATATTTGAATTTTTTCTTTTGAGGGCCACCAAATTGATCGGCATACCCATCAGAAAATAAATAAATGCACGTTTGGGCATTAATATTAATAATTTGATTAGTGAACGTTTTATTAGTTACATGATATCCAATTGGCATTTTATCGGCTTTATATTCATGCAGTTGATTATTGGTAATCACATAAATGGGATTATTGGCACCAGCAAATTCGAAATATGATTCGTTGTGATGAACAATGATAAGAGATATATCCATTCCATCTTTTGTGTTGCTTTCTGCTTGATGTTGTTTTAAAGCAAAGATGACTTTTTCGCGAAGCTGATTCAAAATTTCGTTAGCCGTAAAATGAATGTTATTTGAGACAATATCGTTTAAAAATGTAATCCCAAGTATGCTCATAAATGCTCCGGGTACGCCATGCCCTGTACAATCGGCTGCAGCAAAATATGTTTTATTGTGTTTGTGATAAATCCAATAAAAATCGCCACTAACAATGTCGCGTGGTTGATAAAAAATAAACGATTCGGGGAAATATTTTTTAATTTCAAAATCAGCTGGGAGTAGGGCTTGTTGAATGTTTTGAGCATAATGAATACTATCGGTAATGTCTTTATTTTTTTGCTCAACAATTTCTTTTTGTTTCACTACTTCGGCAGTTCTCTCTTTTACTATAGCTTCTAGTTTGTTTTTTTCTGAAATCAGCTTTTTTTCTCTATATTTTATGTATGCTATGATGCTGAGTAGAGTAATTACAACAAGTAAAGAAATAAACCACCATGTTTTATAAAATGGAGGTTTAATTTTAAAAGAAAAAATAACTGGTTCGGACCATACACCGTTTTCGTTACATGCTCTAACAAGAAACGTATAAGAACCTGGTGGAAGTGATGGGAACACTGCTTCATTTTTTTGTAAAATAGGCGACCAATTATCATCGAGCCCTTCTAACATAAATTGATATCGAACCTTGTCGGGATTTTTTAACGATGTAGCTGAAAATACGAAGGTTAGGTGATTTTTATTATATGGTAATATCAAATTGATGGGTAAATTTGTATTTGGATCTATACTATCGGCATATTGTGTCCATTTATAAGGTTGAAAATTGTAAAGGATGGATGTGATATGAAGTTTAGGTTTTATTTTATTTATTTCTTCTGCTTCAGGATTGAATATGGTAAGTCCATTAACAGTACCAAAAAATATTGTGTTTGAAGAATCGATATGTATAGCATTTCGGTTGCATTCTTGTCCTAAAAAACCGTCGTTTATAGTGTACGATTTTATATAAATACTTTTGTTTTCATAAAAATTTTTCAAAGATAATGTGTTAAACCCTTTGTTTGTGCCTATGTAAAGCCAATAATTGTTTGTATCTATTGCTATTGAATATATGTTGTCTGAAGCTAACCCTTTATTCTTGTTTATATTGATAAATTTCTTTTTATCGAAAAAATATAATCCTTCTTTAGTAGCAATCCAGTAGTTATTCCTTTTGTCTTTTACAATGCTTGTACATATGCTACTTGTAAAGCCGTTGGTAGAATTATAATGAATTAATTTATCGTTTTTTTTGCTGTATAAAAATAAGCCTTCATTTGTACAAATCCATAAAGAATCTTTATCGTTTAGAATGTAATATGTCGAAAGTTGAATTTGTTTTAGTTTATCGGGTAATTCGATACATTGTGTGTTCTTAAAAGCATAAATTCCTTTAATGGTAGAAACCCATACGATGTTTGTAGTGTCAATACTTAAATGAAAAACAGTTTTATTGAAGTTTGGATTAACAATTACGTTTTGAATTTTATGTTCGTTAAAGTCTGTAATATGAGTAAATGATGAATCTTTAGGATTAAAAATCGAAATTCCTGTAAGTGTTCCAAACCATACTTTATCTTCGTTATCGGTAATTATTGAAGTAACAAAGTTACCAATCAATCCTTTTAGCTTTTTTTTGTTTTTCTTGTTTTGAATGATATCTCCGAGGTAGGGGATGTGAGTAATGCGATGAATATGTTTGTATTTGTCAAACTCAATATACGATGCTCCACCACTGCTATATCCAATCCAAAGTGTATTTTTTATAAAACCAGATGATATTGCAAAAATATTGTTGTTTATCAGAACATTATTTGTGTTATAATTGACAAATGGTGTTGAAGGAAATTGAAAAAGACCATTTTCTGTTCCTATCCAAAAGCTATTTTCAATATCAATAAACATTGTGCGTATATTGCTAACAGGAAATTTTTTATAAAAATGTGCACTATCGTTATAAATTTTGTATAAGTATCCGTTGTAATCGCAAAAAAATAAATTATGTTCTGTTTTAAATGATGTAGTAAAAGTTTGATAATCAAGAATGGCAAATGCAGTAAATTGTTTTATTTTATATAATCCATTTAGTGTTCCAACAATAATGTTGTTATTAAAATCTTCATTTATTGTCCAAACTGTTTCAATTGATTCTTTATTTGTTTTGGTAATAGGTATGATTTGATTATTCTTGTTTAATAAGTATAATCCTTTTGAAGTTCCAATCCAAATTCTGTCTTGAGAATCGAGGTATAATGAATATACAACGACATGATTTAAAATTTTCAAAAAATCAGGGGTTTCAATTCTATTGTTTTTATAAATGCAAATTCCATTGCTTGTTCCAATGTAAATAATTCCGTTACGATCTACTTGAGAAACCCAAACATTATTCGAAGGCAATCCATTTTCTTTAGTAAGTGAAATTTTTCGATTTTGTGATAAAATATCTAATCCTTGATCGGTAGAAACAATAGTAGTGGTTTTGTAAAATAAAATATGATGAATAACATTACTCGACAGAAGTTTTCCTTTTGTTAAATATTTGAATTCGTGTCCGTTAAAAATGTTAATTCCACCGCCAATAGTTCCTATCCACAAATTGTAATCATTGTCTTGGTTGATGCTAAAAACTACATTTTGACTTAATTCATTTTCAACATTAAATACTCTGTGAAAATAATTTTGAGCATGTGTGATGAAATGGACAAAAAGAAGAAGTGTGAATAATAAGCGAACGTTCATGATAACATGAAATTTGTTTGTGTAAAAGTACAAAAGTTTGTTGTAAAATATGATTTAATTTATTTATCTCTGAGTAAAGTTAGAAAAATTCGTAATTTTGTATAGAAACATTGGTTATGAATTTTAAAGAAATATTATTAAAATATTGGGGATATCAGCAATTTAGAGAACTTCAGGAAGATATTATTCGATCAGTTTATCAGGGAAAAGATACATTGGGACTTTTACCCACAGGGGGAGGGAAATCAATTACTTTTCAAGTACCTGCATTAGCGAAACCTGGTCTTTGTTTAGTAATTTCTCCCCTTATTGCTCTTATGAAAGATCAGGTTGAAAACCTACGTAAACGTGGTATTAAAGCTTCATTAATAGTTTCGGGCATGTCATTTCGTGAAATTATGATTACGCTCGATAATGCTGCTAATGATAAAGAAATGAAGTTTTTATATGTTTCGCCCGAAAGATTGGAAACAAGCTTGTTTCGCGAACGAATTTCATCGCTTAAAGTGAATTTAATAGCTGTTGATGAGGCTCATTGCATTTCGCAATGGGGCTATGACTTTAGACCATCGTACCTGAATATTGCCGAAATTAGAGAGTACTTACCAGGAATACCTATTTTAGCTCTTACAGCAACAGCAACTCCTGAGGTTGTTGAAGATATTATGCAAAAGTTAAAATTTAAAGAACCCAATGTTTTTCGAAAATCTTTTGAGCGAAAAAATCTAATATATAAAGTTAAGCAAACCGATACGAAAATTAACGATTTTATTGAAAGTTGTAAGAAATTACAAGGCTCGGGTGTAGTTTATGTTAGAAATAGAAGAAAAACGGTAGAGTTTGCTACTTTGTTAAGGAAAAATGGTATTTCTGCCGATTATTACCATGCAGGTTTAAATATGGATGAACGAACTAAAAAGCAAGAGGCATGGAAAGCTGATAAAATACGAATAATAGTTTCGACTAATGCTTTTGGTATGGGGATAGATAAGCCCGATGTGCGATTTGTTATTCACATGGATTTGCCTGATTCGCTCGAAGCATATTTTCAAGAAGCAGGACGAGCCGGACGCGATGAAAAAGAAGCCGTAGCTTTATTGTTAGTCGATGCTTCAGATAGGTTGCAGTTGGTTCAGCAACTCGACGTATCGTTTCCATCTTTAGACGTGATTCGAAAAGTTTATCATGCACTGGGCAATTATGCTCAAATTCCTATTGGTTCGGGCAAAGGACATGAATTTATTTTTCATTTAAGCGATTTTTCTAGAGTATACAATTTTAATGTGTTAGTTGCTTATTACTCATTAAAGTTATTAGATCAAGCCGAATACATATCAATTTCGGAAGATATAGATAATCCATCGCGTATCAGTTTTGTTGCATCGAGAGAAGATATATATAATTTTCAACTTCAGCATCCCGAGGACGATCCGTTTATAAAATTCTTATTACGGACATATACAGGATTATTTACAACTTATGCAAAAATTGATGAAAATGACATTGCTCGTAAATTGAACTTACCTGTAGATAAGGTTATAAATTGGCTTAGGAAGTTGCAAAAGTATGAGCTTATTGATTATATCGAACAGAAACATGGCACGGTTATTACTTATACTTCAAATAGAGTAGATTTTAAAGATATTGAATTAAGTAAGGAAGTGTATGACTTTCGAAAAAAACGCATGCAATATAGGATAGAGCAAGTTATAAATTATGCATATAGTCAGCATAAATGTCGTAGCCAACTCTTATTGATGTATTTTGGTGAGAAAGACCCTTATCGTTGTGGGAAATGTGATGTTTGCAAAAGCCGTAATGAGATAGATATTAGCACTTACGAATTTGATTTAATTGCTGAAGAATTGAAAAAGTTAATAACGGAACGTTCCCTTGCAATGGACGAAATTTTATCTTCGATAAATTATCCGAAAGAAAAGATTGCTAAAGTTATTCAATGGCTAATGGAGCATGGTAAAATTGTTTTAACAAAAACGGCAAAATATCACTGGGTAAAGAAAACTAATGAATAATAAGTTTTTCAATACGAGTAAATTCATTAATACTTACTTTAAGTATGTATATACCTGCCTCTAAAGACGTAATATGGTAACGATATGGAAAGCTAGAGAATTCTACATTATTTATCTTTTTGCCATCTAATGTATAACATTCTATCCTGCAATTACCATAATTAAGATTGCTATAAATATTTACAAAATTATTGGTGGGGTTGGGAAAAATTAGAATTTGAGGTTCTGTTTTTGAAATTGGTTCGTAATGAATATGAATCCCTTCTAAACTGTCTAAAATCCAGTCGTTTGGATCGAAAATAGCGGATGCTAATTTTTTAGTAGCATTTATTTCAAAGAATTGAATGTTTTGAGTTGGGTTGATAACAACAAGTGTATCGGTCGAATCCGAAAAAATTAGTTTTATAGGTAGGGGAATAGTAAATAAATTATTATCGAGTGAACTACCTCTCTGCATGAGCTTTAGTGTAATAGAACTCCACGTATTATTTGTTAAGCTATCTTGAAAACACATGAGGGTGTAAATAGGAAATCCTTTGCCATAATAGAATTGATCGAAAAAAGGATCTAAATCAAGTCCCGTTAATGATTCGTAAAGAACTTTTACATCATTACCTGTAAGAATACTATCTTTATAGATAGAATTTAATTGTTTTAGCCCTAAAAAAAATATAGAATCGCTCTTACATAAGTACCGCAACATGTGAATAATAGCAGCTCCTTTTTTATAGCTCAAGTTACTATTAAAAATTCGTACTTCGTTGTGTGCATCTTCAAAAGGCACATACACCGAACCTTCTGGCTCAAGTCGAGCACGGTATTGAAAGTTGCGCATTGTTATATCGGCAGTTGTTTGATCGAAATAATCTTGCAAAGCGATATATTCGCCATAAGATGCAAATCCTTCATTTATCCAAATGTCTTGCCAAGTAGCACAAGTAATGTTGTTTCCAAACCATTGATGAGCTAATTCATGAGCTACCAACCAATGAAAGAAGTATCCCAGCGATGTCATGGTTTGATGTTCCATGCCACCAGGCAAAGGTACCATGCTATGTCCGTATTTTTCCTTATGAAAAGGATATAAACCAAAGCGATTGCTAAATATGTGTAAAAAATTTATTGTTCTATCAATATCGGTTTTATTGTCTAGTAAGCATTGTGGGTTATTGTAAATGTAATTCATTACTAATAAACTATCTTGCATCCCAGGCAGCTTGGTTTTAAACGAATATTCAACATATTTTCCAACAGCTATAGATAATAAATAATAAACAAGCGGATATCGTTCTTTCCATTCATAACGTACTTTTCCGTTGCCTAAAGGAATTATATCGGACAATATTCCTTCTGAGCCAGCTTTGCAGGTGCTATCGACAGTTATGGAAATCCATGCCGAGTCGAAACGATCAGCTAAATCTTGTTTGCAAGGAAGCCAATGTTTTAAATGAAATGATTCGGATAATGTCCATGTTATGTGCTGTTGATATTCATTAGAATATGTATTTATCAATCCTCTGTATGGAATACCTGAATTAGCTATGCCATGATAAGAAATTATTACTTCAAAATCGGTGTTAGGTGGAATTGGTATTGTAGGAATGATAAAAAGACTATCATTTTGCCGAATTATATTGCAGGCTTGATGATTAACAAAAACACTATCAATTGTAAAAACAGGCGAAAATTCGAAAAATATCTGCATTATGCTGTCATTTTTACTTTTCAAAAGATAACGTACGGTGTTTGAAATAAAGGTATTCGAATCATTGGCTTCTATATTTATATGAATAAATTTTTGATCGTAATTGCTATGTAAGTTGTTTTTTTTGTAATACTTGGGAAAACTAAATGACGGGTTGAAAGAATAAGATTTTGCATCGTAGCAATGCTGACAATAAACAATCAATGAAAGATGCATACACAGAGAAAAGAAAAAATATTTCATACCGTAATGAATTTTATGTAAAAATATTGAATTTACATCAAAATATCAACGTAAGCATTCTAATCGTAAAATATTTTCTTTAATTTTGCATATATGATGAATTTTTATTTGCTATTAATATTTTTTTGTTTTTTTTCGTTAATAACTCTTGCTCAGGGAGAGCTTAATCCTGAAGCCCGTGTAGTTACAACTAATGAGCATTCGTATCTTGTATCATTAAATTCTAATGGTTTTTCTGCTTCGTATCAGTATGGCAAACGAATAGATGGTTTTAGAAAACGAACGGTTGATATTGATTTTTCATATATAAAGCATCCCAAAGAGATACGAGTAGAAAACCCGTACTATCAGTCGCAAAAAAAATTTGTTTTTGGAAAACTGAATACACTTTTTGCAATTCGCTCTGGAATGGGTAAACAAAAAGAAATATTCAGTATTTTCGACAAAGGAGGAATCGCAATACGATATCATTACAGCCTAGGAGCTACTTTGGCTCTTCTTAAACCTGTATATTACGAAGTAGTAGATAGTACAAAAATTTATAACAATGTTCAATACATATACATTAGCGATAAGCAATTTGATTATTCTATTCATCAAATAAGTGATATTTACAGTCGTTCGTCTTTTTTTAAAGGAATAAATGAAACAAAATTTATTCCTGGTCTTCATTTAAAAGGTGGTTTTTCTTTCGTGTTTAGCGAAAAATACGAAGCTATCAACGCAATTGAAGTAGGTGCAATAGCCGATGTGTTTGTAAAACCTATTCAAATTATGGCAAATGAAAAAAAAGACAGACTATTCGTTACCTTATATGTGGGTTATAGATTTGGTAAAATTAAAGTTCGCAATAAAGAATCTGCAAAATCGTTGATAGAAAAAGATGAAGAAACAGATTGATCCAAACAAACCTAAAGTTAAAATTCCATCGGGCAAGCAATATTTGCAAACAAAACATGTAGTAGAACAGCATCGTTTACATACAATATGTCAAAGCGGTAATTGTCCAAATATAAGAGAATGCTGGGAACGAGGAACTGCAACTTTCATGATATTGGGAAATATTTGTACTCGTGGCTGTAAATTTTGTTCGGTACATACTGGCAAACCACTGCATCCTGACCCTGATGAACCCAATAGAGTTGCAGAATCGATTAAAATAATGAATTTAAAACATTGTGTAATTACCAGCGTAGATAGAGACGACTTACCCGATTATGGAGCACAACATTGGTACAATACTATTATTGCTATAAAAATTAAAAATCCATATACAACGATTGAAGTGTTAATACCCGATTTTATGGGTAAAGTAGAATTATTGGATGTAATTATAGAAGCCAAACCCGATATTGTTTCGCATAATTTGGAAACAGTTGAACGATTAACACCTTTTGTGCGAAGTGTTGCAAGATATGATAGAAGTTTGAACGTTTTGCAATATTTGGCCAACCAGGGAATGAAAACAAAAAGTGGTATTATGGTGGGCTTAGGCGAACATATGGAAGATATTATAAAAACAATGGACGATTTGCTTACAGTAAATTGCAAAATATTAACGATAGGGCAATATTTGCAACCAACACTAAATAATATTGCAGTTCAGAAATTTTATTCTGTCGAAGAATTTGAGAAATTGAGAGAGATTGCTTTAATGAAAGGTTTTGAGTATGTAGAAAGCGGGTCGTTAGTTCGTTCGTCGTATCATGCTGAAAAACACATATAAAAAAAGCTGTCGGTAAAGACAGCTTTATGTGCCTCGAACCGGAATCGAACCGGTACGGCCTTTTGCGGGCCACAGGATTTTAAGTCCTGCGTGTCTACCAATTCCACCACCGAGGCAACATGAGAAAGAAAAAACTCTTCTTCCGAAGAGCTTGAGCGGGAAACGGGACTCGAACCCGCGACCCCAACCTTGGCAAGGTTGTGCTCTACCAACTGAGCTATTCCCGCATTTTCGTTGCAAAGATACAAAAAAATTTATTTTCCAAACTAACTTGAAAAATTTTTTTATTCATTACTTTACTATTGAGTTGTTGGGCAAAGTTCTTTCAATTTCTTGGTTGCAGCTTCGTACCCTAATTGAGATGATTTTTTTAATTCTATGCAAGCTTCGTTGTATTTTTTTAATTCATACAATGCTGCACCTTTATAATAATGAGCTTCGGGAGTAGATTTAATTTTAATAGCTTTGTTGATGTCCTCAAGGCTTTCTGAGAATTTTTGTTTGTTGTAATAATATATGGCTCTATGTATGTATGCTTCATTGTTGTTGGGTTCTAATTCGATTGATTTATTGAAGTCTTTTAAAGCTAATGGTTCTTTTGTTTTTCCTAGTTTGGCATACTCAATGCCTCGTAAGTAGTAGGCTTGTGCTTTATCAGCTGCTATTGTTATTGCTTTGTTAAAGTCTTTTATTGCGTTTTGTGTTTGGTTCAGTTGAGCATAACATTGTCCTCGCATCACAAAAACTTCGTAATTTTTACTATGGTATTGATTTATTAGTGTAGTTAAGTCTATAATGGCATTGTCGAAAATATTTTTCTGAAAGTAAATTTTTGCTCGTTGATAATACAGATCTTCGTTATTGTATTTTTTTTCAATCGCAGTTGAATAGTCTTTTAAAGCTGCGTTAAAATCGTTATTGATGGTAAAGCATAAACCGCGTTTATAATAAAGCTCTCCGTTTTGGTTGTTGTATTCAATTGCCTTGGAATAATATGTAATAGCTTCGTTATATTTATTTTTCTGAAAATAATAATTAGCTAAGTTAGTGTATGTATTGGGATTGGTGGTTTTGAGTTCAACAGCTTTTAATAAGTCATTAATGGCATTTGCATTTTTTTCGGGCATGGTAAAATATAATGCTGCTCGTTTTTCATATGCGTCAATGAAGTTAGGTTTAAGGCGAATAACTTGATTATAATCGTTGAGGGCTTCTTGTGTTTTGTTTTGTTGAGTATATATTTGTGCTCTCATTACGAAAGCTTCATAAAAATCTTTTTTTACATTTATACATTGTGACAGATCTTCAATGGCTACATCATATTTTTTTAGTTCTATATGACAGATAGCTCTATGGTACCATGCTTCGTGGTAGTACTTATCTTTTTTAATTACCTCAGAAAACTTAGTTATAGCTTCGTTAAATTTTTTTGATTCTTTTAACTTTAAACCTTCTTCGAATGTGTCATTAATGGTTTGACAAGATGCAC
>JAOADU010000086.1 GCA_026417155.1 Bacteroidales bacterium
GATTCAGTATATAATGCAACCGTTATGCCCGGAATGTATTATTCTCGTTATGTTGATTTAGCTCAACAAGCTGATTATATTATCATTACACATTCTTCATTGTATTCGGTAGCGAATTCATACGCAACATATCGAAATTCTTCGGGTTATCAAACACTTATGGTTGATATTGATCAATTATACGATCAGTATGCTTATGGAATTCCGAAGCATCCACTATCCATACATAATTTTATTCGCGCTTTATATGCTCAATATCAATATAAAATAAAGCATTTTTTACTCATAGGCAAAGGTATTCATAGTGAAATGTGCAGACAAAATGTGCAATATTATTCTCAAAACTTAATTCCAACTTATGGGACACCACCGAGCGATCAGTTTTATACTGCTGGTTTAATGGGCGATATTCCTAAATATTCGATAGGACGTATTGCAGCATCCAATTTGATGGATGTTAACATATACTTAAACAAAGTTATTCAGTATGAAACAGCACCATCGGCTAATTGGCAAAAAAGAGTTTTACATTTTGGTGGTGGTATTAATAGTACAGAACAATTAATGATACAAGGATATTTGCTATCGTTAGAACAAATTATTGAAGATACTTTATATGGTGGTTTTGTGCAAACTTTTTTAAAAAACAGTAGTTTGCCTATACAAATTACTATATCCGATTCAATACGACATTTAATAAATGATGGTTGTGGTTTAATGAATTTTTTTGGTCATGGTACATCGGGTGGTTTTGATCAGAATATAGATGAGCCTTCCACTTACCAAAACGACGGTCGTTATCCTTTACTTTTTGCAAATACATGTTTATCGGGCGACATACACTTGCCCGATTACAAACGTGTTGCCGAGCGTTGGGTCATTATTCCAAACAAAGGTTCTATTGCATTTTTAGCTTCGGCCGATTTAGGAAATGCTGCATATTTGTTTTTATATGCAAGCGAATTTTATAGACAAATAACATACAATAATTTTGGTCAACCAATAGGCAAATGTATTCAAAAAACTGCTGAAGAATTGATTTTACAAAGCGGAGCTCATCCTTTAATAAAAAACACTGTTTACGATTATACGTTACATGGAGATCCTGCTATACGAATGCCTGTAAAATTATTGCCCGACTTAACAATACATAGTTCCGATGTATTTTTTTCGCCAAACAACATAACTAACGATTTGGATACATTTGAGCTTAAAATTATTGTTACCAATTATGGCAAAGCATTTGTTTCACCTTATGAAATAAGAATAAATCGTACTTTTTCAAATGGTGTTCAACAAACATATTCCAAAATCAGTCAAAAATGCTTATATAAGGACACTGTTATTTTTCGTTTGCCTGTTGATTTTATTAATGGTGCAGGAAATAATGAATTTTGCATAACTGCCGATGCATCTAATTGGATTCAGGAAACAAACGAAACAAACAACCAGATTTGTATTCAAAAGTATGTTTCCATAAGCGATGTTACCCCAATATTCCCATACGAATTTGCCATTTTCCCCAACGATAGTGTTACGTTAATGGCAAGTACGGGTAATCCTTTTATTCCTATGGCTTCATACGTATTCGAAATAGATACAACCGATTTGTTTAATAGTCCTTTTAAACAAACAGGTATTGTAAGTCAACCAGGAGGCATTATTTCATGGAGACCACCTATACAATTAACCGATTGTACTGTATATTATTGGCGTGTAGCTTTAGCTTCAAATTTACAATGGAAAGAGAGTTCATTTATTTACATTTCTGGAAAGGTTGGGTGGTCGCAGGCACATTTTTTTCAGTTTAAAAAAGATTTATTTAAGTATATTAATTACAATCGCAATAATCGTACGCTTGAATTTGTAACTACTCCCAAGGAATTACGTTGTCAAACAATGGGTGCAAGTGCAGCAACAAGTTATTTTGATTATTTCTATAATTTGGATAATATAGTTGAACGTAGTTCGTGCTCACCAGGTCATGCAATTTTGGCTGTTGTTATTGATCCATATACCATAGAACCGTGGACAAGCGATCGAAACAATTATGGACATGTTAATTATCCTGTATGCCCCCCAAAATTACGACCCGATTATTATTTTACGTTTTTTAGCGATGCTCAGGGTTTGGCAAATTTAACTTCGTTATTAAAAGATACAGTACCTATTGGGCATTATATATTATTGTATAATTTTAGATTAGGTAATTTTCAGCAGTGGCCCGAAGCATTATATCAGACTTTGGAAATGATGGGAGCATTGCAAATTAGAGCAGTTCCTGACGACGGTGCATACATTTTCTTTTGCAAGAAGGGCGATTTTAATTCTGTAATTGAATTAGCGGGCAATAAATTCGATACGTTAATTCTCGATATAGATATTCCTGTAAATTTCTTCAATGGTTTTGTACATTCTACATTGATAGGTCCTTCAACTCATTGGAAAACATTTCATTGGTTGCCAAAGTCCAATGAATTTCCGACAAAAGATTATGAACAGGTTAGCATTGTTGCATATAAGGCAAATTTTGATAGTACGGTGGTAATTCCAGTGATAACTCGCGATACGCTCGATTTGTACAATTTAGATAATTATGTAAATGCTCAGTTGTATCCGTATTTACGTTTATTGTTTTATACTCAGGATGATTCATTAAAATCGCCTACTCAATTAAAACGTTGGCAAATAACTTACGATGGTGTCCCCGAAACGGCAATTTCACCGTCAGATGGTTATTATTTTGTTAAAGATACTTTGCAAGAGGGAGACAGCATCAGATTTGCTGTTGCAACTCGTAATATAAGCCCTTATAATATGGACAGTTTATTGGTGCGATATTGGGTTCAGAATAAGGATAATCAGCTTGTGCCAATAAAAACAAAACGATTGCGTAAACATCCATCGTCCGATGTACTGATAGATACTGTGGTTTTTTCAACAAAAGGATTGCCAGGGTTGAATTATTTGTGGTATGAAGTAAATTGCGTGAATCCGCAATTTGGAACTTATGACCAGCTCGAACAATATCATTTCAATAATTTCGCCGTAAAAGCATTTTATGTTACCACCGATAAAATGAATCCTTTGCTCGATGTTACCTTTGATGGTGTAAGAATTATGGACAATGATATTGTGTCGGCTCGACCATTGATTGTTATCCAATTAAAAGATGAAAATAAGTTTTTAGCTTTAAACGATACCTCGTTATTTGCTATTTATTTAACTGATATGAATACAAATATTGAAAGACGGATATATTTTAATAATTCTGAATCGCCATTGTTGTTTTATCCCGCACAATTGCCAAAAAACAGTTGTAAAATAGAATATAGACCTATATTAACCGATGGCATGTATATGTTGCGGGTACAAGCAAAGGACGTATCAAATAATATTAGCGGACAGTATGATTATACAATCCGATTTAGAGTGATAACTCGTCAGGCAATATCGTATGTTTTAAATTATCCCAATCCGTTTAGTACGTCAACACGTTTTGTATTTACTCTAACGGGAAGTCAAATACCCGATGAAATGCGTATTGAAATTTACACAATCACAGGTCGGTTAGTTAAAACCATACGCAATGAAGAATTAGGAAACATTCACATAGGGCGAAATATTACTGAATATGCATGGGATGGAACAGACAATTTTGGTGATAAATTAGCAACAGGAACTTATTTTTATCGTGTTGTAGCAACATATAAAGGGAAACGATTAGAACATTTAGAAACAGAAGCTGATACATATTTTAAACATGGCTTTGGTAAATTGTATATATTAAGGTAACTATGGCAAATACATGGTTTAGATGCAAACAATTTACGATTTATCAGGAACATTGTGCACATAAAGTTGGAACTGATAGCATTTTATTAGGTTCGTGGGTTAATATCGAAAATGTTAATAAAGTTTTCGATATAGGTGCAGGGTGTGGTATTTTGTCGTTAATGATAGCACAACGAAAACCCGATGCTAAAATTTTTGGTGTAGAGATTGATAAACCATCGTTCGAACAAGCATTAGACAATATTCGTAATTCACCATGGGCAGACAGAATTTGTATTATTCATTCTTCATTACAGAATTTTGGAAAAAATAGATACAAATATGATTTAATAATAACAAATCCGCCATTTTTTAATAACTCGCTAACATGTCCCGACGAAAGAAGAGCTACTGCCCGTCATACACATACGTTAACATTACATGAAATTATCAACTTTTCTGAAAAACATTTATCCGAAAGAGGCAGACTTGCCTTAGTAATACCATTTTCACAATTCGTTTTTTTCAAAGATATGATAATGGTTAAAGGTTGGTATATTAACCGAATGGCTAAGGTTTATCCCAATTACAATAAACCTGCTCATCGTGTATTGATTGAATGCAGTTTGCATCCTTCGGGAATTGAGTATGAAGAAATTACCATAGAAACGAATGTGCGACATGTTTATACAAAACGTTATGCTGAACTCACAAATAGTTTTTATTTGAATATGAAAGTGGAGGAGACGATTCATGAATCATAATTAAATATAGAGCGTAATGAGAATCACGATACTTTCAGCCTAAACTTCTTAATTAATAGAAAACTATGTATGTAATTGATTAAAAATTAATATGCAAAAAAACTTAATTTTCAGGATAGTGAAATATGCAATATTGTAAAGAACATAAAAATCTTTTAACTTTGCTTTCCTTTTAAAGATATTGAATTATGCAAAACGAAAAGCCAAGAATTTTAGTAAAAACAAAGAATCTTCAACTCGTTTTTGACTATTGTATTGAAACAAAAACAGAATTTACTGTCATTCCTCGTAATTCGAATGATGATTGGGAAGTAGAATTGGCAATACGAAACATTATTGATGCAGTAAGATGGGGAATGTTTTTAAAGGCGAACAAAATAGATTTAATAGAAACACCTGTGTTACTTAATCCAACCATTAACAAACCCACAAACACACCAACTTTACAACGCACCCGAAAAGAAAAAGTACAAAAAATGCAAACAATAGAGCAATCCTTTACCAATTCAGTTAATGAAACGTTTTCTGACAATCAACAAGAAATCGAAAAAGTAAAAACAGAAGTGTCGCTCGATTTTACTGAAGCAAAAACCGATGAGTTATTCTAATTTTATACTTATTGGTTTGTTGTTTTTAGCAACATACAATTTTGCTCAGGAGAAGAATATTCTGAAAGGACAAGTTATTAGCCAAAAAGAAGAAAAGCCGATAGTTTATGCTAATGTCAGAATAAAAGATAGTCCTTATGGCACAGCTACAGATGAGTCGGGGAAATTTGAGTTTTCATTTCCTAATCAATTTTTAAACGATACGCTAATTATCAGTTGCATAGGTTATAAAACATTATCGTTACCTATTAATGCTTTAAATTTAAAACAAGCTCAGAAATTTGAGTTGGAAGATTCGTTAATACTATTAAACGAAGTAATCGCTCTTGCATACGACTTTATAGATGTATTAAAATGGAAAACCAAAAACGAAGAAAAAGGACGCTTATATTTAACCTTTGCAACACGCGAGCTTCAGAATGCTGCCAATTTTTTAAGTATAGTAAAAGAAACAATAGGCAAGGATTTTAAAATAAAAAGCAATTTTATTCGTTGGAAAAAAGTTAAAATACCTGAAGTAGACGACAAAGCAGGTGTTGTGATAGCATGGTTTCGTTGTCCGTATTGTCCCGAACCAGAAAATATTACGGTAACAATAGATGTAACCGATAAAAAAGACAATAGCTTGCTTAATAACGAAGCGATGCAAAAGAAGCTTAAAAAATATTTTCAGAATTTACTCGACAAAACTTTCGCACAAGGTGTTGATTATCGCCAGTTAGTTACCAAAGATAGTATTGCCTATTTAAAAAATGCAACAGAACCTTATACAGGTCAATGTTATGGTTATTTCGAAAATGGTCAGAAAGGATTGCGCGGTTCGTATGTTAACGGAATAAAAGATGGGTTATGGGAATATTGGTATAGCAACGGACAAAAAAAAGTAGAAGGACGATACAAAATGGGTAAAAAAGAAGGACAATGGAATTATTATTACCCAAGTGGTAAAATAAGAATCAAATCGAATTATAAAAACAACGAAATGGATGGAATAAATGTATGGTATTATGAAAATGGTCAAAAAAAGAAAGAAGCATTGTTTAGAGAAGGTATATATATAGAAAAAACCGAATGGGACGAAAATGGTAACATCATAGAAATTCGAAATTTTTTAAGGAATTAATATTGGGCCCTATAGTTCAACGGATAGAAC
>JAOADU010000026.1 GCA_026417155.1 Bacteroidales bacterium
ACCTAACACAGGTTGACGAGTATCATGCTCATCAACAAACCATTTATTGGTAGAAAATGTAAACTCTAATTTATTTCTATAAAAATAAACGACTGGACTAGCTAATATTGGCATTTGAGGAGCAATTATTTTACCAATTCGCTCCATTTGGTCTTTTACTTGTTTTTCTTTGTATTTTAATTGCGCTGTATATTGCATATGTTGCCATTTACAACCTCCACATATTCCAAAATGCTTACATACAGGTAGGTCCCTATATTCCGATGGCTTGATTATTTGTTCTATTTTAGCTTCAAAATATCGTCTTTTTTTGGATACTACACTTATGAGTACTTTATCGCCCGGAATAGCCTTATTTATAAAAAAAACCTTATCGTCGTGCTTTGCAATTCCTTGTCCTTCAACATTAACATCTATTACATCTACTTCATAACTTTTTTGAAAAAGCAATGTTTTACTCATGCTGAAATAATGGCTTAAGTAACGTTAAACATTCATTCCAAATCATTGCCGTTGCACCCCAAATAATGGTTTCGTTAACTTTAAAACATGGTACGGCATACGATTTATTCTTAAATAAAAAATTGGTAAACGTGAGTACTTCTTTTCGATAAAAAGCATCAATAGGTACTATAATTGTTTGATTTATTTCTTCTTTATTTACAGCTAATTCCGGTAAATTTTGACAAAAAAACACAAAGGGATAAACTAAAAATTGACTTACTGGAATGTACAAACTTGATAATTGACGAATAAAATGTAAAGAATGTTTTTGTAAGCCTATTTCTTCGTTTACTTCGCGTAAAGCTGCATGTAGCGGCGTTTTGTCGGCATAATCAATTTTTCCTCCTGGAAATGCTATTTGTCCACTATGAGGTCCGCCATCGTTTGTTCGCTCGATAAATAAAACGGATAATTTGTTGTGCATAATGGTTAAAATTATTCCTACAGATGCTTCGTATTGTGGCGAACGAAAAAGCTCTAATTGTTCATCGCGAAACGGTGGACATAAATGACGATGTGCATCCCAACCCGGTAATTTTTGATTAAATACTTGTGTTAAGGCAGCAATAAAATCCACTACTTATGAAATTTACGCAAAAACTCTTCTACTTCGGGAACACCTCCTTGATATACCAAGTAACCATTATATGGTTCGCGTCGTGTAATTTCGTCGTTAATAGGTGTTAACATTAATTTCTTAACTTCTTCGCGATCGTCAGTTTGACCTAAAACCCAACCCAATTTAATATAGGCCGTTTCGGGCAACATATTTTCGGCTGGCACAATTCCCTTAGCCATCAAATCGCGACCTGTATCGTAAACATACATGTGGCAATATCCATATAACGTTTGTACTGTCATATATATGTGTACACCTTTTTTAGTAGCTCGCTCAATAGCTGGATATAAAGGCTTGTTTACATGTCCTAAGCCTGTTCCGGCTATTACAATACCTCTATAACCATTATCTACTAACGAATCAATTATATCGGGTTGCATATTGGGATAGTAATACACAAGGCTTACTTTTTCTTCGAAATATGGTTTTATTATCACATTTCTGTCTTTTCGCCTATGGTTATATTCTTTTTTTATAGGCTTCACTCCATCTTTTCGCGATACAGTTGCTAAGGGAGTATCGCTTAAAGTTCGAAACGTAGAACGATAAGAAGAATGCATTTTTCTTACACGCGTTCCTCTATGCAAAAATCCGTATTCATCGCTAGTTGGTCCGAACATACAAACCATCACTTCGGCAATATCGCCATGCCCTGCTGTTATCGCTGCATGAATAAGGTTTAGTGCTGCATCGGACGATGGTCGGTCGCTGGAACGTTGAGAACCTACTAACACAATAGGCACGGGTGGATTTTGTACCATAAATGTTAATGCTGCCGCCGTATGACTTAACGTATCGGTACCATGTCCTATAATAATTCCGTCTATTCCATTTTCAATTTCTTTTCCTATTGCAATAGCAAGTTTTTTATATTGTTCGGGTCCCATGTTTTCGCTAAATACAGCAAACAATTTTTCGGTAGTGATGTTACATATATCGGCAAGTTCGGGTACTGCACCGTACAATTCACCAGGCGAAAAAGCCGGAATTACAGCTCCTGTTCTATAATCAAGGCGTGAAGCTATAGTACCACCTGTTCCAAATAATTTTACATTAGGATTTTTAGGGTTTATAGGAAATTCTTTTTCGGGAATTTTGTAATGGGCTTCTTTGTAACCAATCTCTTCCATGCTAATAATTGTACTCACATCTATGCCTATGTTATAACCCGTAGCTACTTTTACAACAATATGCATATCATCGTCATTTTCGGCTCTTGGTAGTACAGTGCCTTTAAATTCGCCACGATTGGTTTTTATAATTGCTTGTCCCCACACTCTGACATTAAAAGTTTTTAAAATTTCGAGGGCACGACCTTTGTACCCTTTAAAAATATCTTCTGCCATACTTACTACTGTTCTATAAGTTCACAAATTTCTTTCATTTCTACATTTCCAATTGCAAGAGGACGTATTTTGCCCATTATCCAATGTTTTTTTAGTTTTTCTTTTTTGGGATTAAGTGGGATAAATTTAGTTCTAAGCAATTGTACGAAACTTAATATTTCGTCTTTGTTTTTTCTTTGAAAATTGATGCTATGCATTATGCTATCAAAATCCATTTCTGGATGTAAGTACTTTTCTTTTATTAAAATATGAGCCAATGATAATGAATAGCTATTGTGTTTAATAAATTGCAACATTTCGTAAACCATATAAAAATTAAACGAAGTTTTATGCTTATATTTTCCCTGAATGTTTTTAAGTCTATGAGCTAATAATGTAGCAACAAATTTTGGTGAAATTTGTAATTCATGATATATTTTTTCTATTAATGGAACAAGGTTATTCCTTAAGAGATACGTAAAAGTATCGGTAGGTACATTCCATTCAATAAGTTGTTGATACCGTTTATTTAATGGAACTGGTAATTGTTGAGCTATTTTTTGCAAATATTCATTTGTTAATGGTATAGGAGCCGAATCGGTATCGGGATACATTCGATCGGGTCCTGGTAATACACGTTCGAAAATTGTTGTTCCATTCGATAAGGCTTTTCTTGTTTCGTTAGGCACACCTTTAAACGCCAACTTACATCGCTCTTCTATAGTTTCAATCGCAGTTTTTATATCATCGTCGGGCCCCCAAAATATCAAAAAAGCATCATTTTCTGTAGCGTGAAATAACGGATAAATTTGTTTAAAATCGCTTGCTATTTCTTTATTTTCAATATCTTCGTCGCAAATCATGTTGGGCTGCTCGAGGCAAGCAATAACTTTTAACCGTTCGCTTATTTCGTGTGCAAAACAACGTCCTGGTTGCGTAAAGTGCGATAAAATTCCTCTAAAATAAGGTAATTGAACAGCTATTATTTTGTTTTTATTTTTAATAGCTTGTATTATTGGTAAGTATCTAAACTTACAACCATGTGTATTTATTTCTTTTGTTTCTATTTTCCACTGAGATACATCGGGTATTTGCTTCAGCAACTTTTCACGAATGTGCAAGAGTGCCCATTGTCTGAAACATTCGTTATGTGTTAGTTCTGGTATCCATTTATTATGCGAAACTCCCTTTATTTCTACACGAGTTCCTCCTTTACAACTTACATTTACATCTTGCCTTGAAGAACCAATACCTACCCTAACTTTTCCTGTGCTTCTATTTAAAAATCTGATATGTTCGGCTACTTCTTTCACTTCGTCGGGTGTTTTCATGTCGGGGTATGTAACAGTTTCAATTAACGGCATGCCTAATCTATCAGTCATATAAACCCTTCGATGACCAATATCGCTAACTTCGCGACAAGAATCTTCTTCAATACTTAATTGTATGAGCCTGACTTTTCTGTTCGGTAAATCTAATTCACCTTCTACGCCTAGAATAGCTGTACGTTGAAATCCTGTAGGAATACTCCCATCGAGATATTGTTTACGTGTTATATGTACTTCGCCAACTATATTAAGTTTACACAGCATTGCTATTTCTAAAGCAATTTCTAGCGCCTCACGATCTATTTTAAATGGTGGGGTATCATCTATTTCGTATGTGCAAGCAGTTTCATGTTTAATAAGATAGACTATTTCTTTCCGAGTTTTAAACTCCATAAGAGCCGTTCCATCATACTCACCTAATTCGCTCAAAGTTGGCCTCATATGGCGAATTATTTCGGCATCATAATCGTTTGGTTTTTGATAGATACCTGCAGGACAATTACAAAATAATTTTTCCTTTGTTTTTAGTTGTTGATGTACTTCAAGTCCCGACATAAAACCTATTCGACGATAGTCGTCTATGGTGGCATTCTTTCGAGCTACATATCCTATTGCTTTACGAGTATAGCAATAGTTTTCAAAAGCATCAAATTTCATTTTAAATATTCATTATTCTATAGATACAAACTTACATAAATAATTATTACGTGCGAAGTTTATATCTAGAAAATTTAAATAATGATTTGAAAATAGAAAAAAAATAAAAACCTAAATAATTTTAGGTTTAGAAGTAGCAAAAAATATTGTTACAAACAAATATTGCTATGCTTTGTCAGCTTGTTGGGTAGTGTTTTCTATATTGCCGTATGCAGGGCAGCGTTCACTACTTTTACAAGACTGTAAACACAGCGCTACGATGAATAATGCTATGATATATAAGCTGACTTTTTTCATATTCAACATGCACTAATATAATCTTTGCAAATATACAATTATTTCGGATATAAAAAAAGGATTTCGCTAAATTATTTTAAAGAATTGTTAAAAAAATTAGCTCATTACTTATCGTAAGTATTACCAGTTTATATTCAACCCATCGTAAAAATTTAATTCTGTTTTGATGGAATAGGAATTTTTTTTACTCGGTTTATATGCCTTCCACCTTCAAAGGGTGTTGTTAAAAATTCAAAAACACAATCGATTGCTTCTTCTTTCGTAATAAAACGTGCAGGTAAGGCCAATATATTTGCATCGTTATGCAATCGAGCTAACTTTGCAATTTCTTTATTCCAACATAAAGCTGCTCTAACATTTGGATATTTATTGACCGTCATATTTACACCGTTTCCACTTCCGCAAATTACTATTCCCTTATCTGCAATACCATTATTTATGTCACTTCCTACCATATGCGCAAAATCAGGATAATCGACAGATTCGGTTGAATTTGTTCCTTTATCGTCAACGTCGTAGCCCAATTGCACGAGGTAAGAAACTATTGTATTTTTTAAATCATAACCTGCATGATCAGATGCTATTACAATTTTTTTCATATATAATCCCAATATTTTAAATTCGATATTAATTCTGTTAATAATTGCAAATGTAATCACATTAACATAAATATTAAATTACAAAGAGTTATATTCTGTTGTTTTTGTAAATTGTTTTGTATTCAATCAATAGCCATTATGTTAATTAATTGTTAACATCTTGGTAGAAATTTTTTACAATTCCATTTGTTCAATCAAAAACTTATTTGCAATTATTTATTTATTTGAACTTTCCAAAGTTTTAATTACATTTTTAACACAATCTTTTAAACGACATTTATTGATCATTTTAAAAATTTTTTTTTCAAAAAATTATGGTTAGTAATAGTTCTTAACATTGTTAGTAAACTTGCGTATTTTACACTTTGTCAACAAAATTTATTGTTAGTTCTCTGTTACTATAGCAATATTTTCAGTTAATATACGATTTAAGTAAACTTTTTTTAAACAATATTAACAGCATATAATTAGTATCACAATTCATATTTAAAAAAATAAATAAATAATATTTTTGTAGTTATTATGGTTAATTAGAATATGAGCGAAACAAACCTTATTGAGAAAATAAACAATATTCGCAAAGAAAAAAATGCAATTATTTTAGCTCACTATTATCAAGTACCTGAAATACAAGATATTGCTGATTTTATAGGTGATAGTTTACAATTATCTCAACAAGCTTCAAATACACAAGCCGATATCATTTTATTTGCAGGAGTATATTTTATGGCAGAAACTGCAAAAATTCTAAACCCAAAGAAAAAAGTAATAATACCTGATAAAAACGCAGGGTGTTCATTAGCCGATTCAATAAATGCTTCGGATTTTAATAAATTTTTACAAAATTATCCCAATCATATCGTTGTTACATACATAAATACAAGTGCCGAAATAAAAGCAATGTCTGATATTATATGCACTTCATCAAATGCTGTAAGAATAATTGAGAGTATTCCAAAGGATAAAAAAATTGTATTTGCACCTGATAAAAATTTAGGAAATTACATTAAAAAAATTACTGGTAGAGATATGGTTATTTGGGATGGTGCATGTCATGTTCACGAAGAGTTTAGTTTAGAACGAATATTAGAGCTAAAAAATCAATACAGAGAAGCAAAAATAATCTCACATCCCGAATGTAAAGAACCAATACTTATAGTTTCTGATTTTGTTGGATCAACATCGGCATTGTTAAACTTTGTAAAAAATGATACATCAAAAATTTATATTGTAGCAACTGAAACGGGAATTTTACATCAAATGAAAAAAGCAATGCCTGAAAAGTTATTTATACCTGCACCGCCTATTGATTCAACCTGCGGATGTAACGATTGCAAATACATGAAACTCAATACACTGGAAAAAATATATTTTAGCTTAAAAAATGAACAATTTGAGGTTACTTTGCCCGAAGAAATCATAGAAAAAGCATACAGACCAATAAAAAGAATGTTAGATTTATCATAAATGTATTATATAAGAAACATATTAATAATTGTCGTAATAATATTTTCAAAAAACGTAGTAATATCGCAAAAATTTGAAACAAAAGATGGCTATGTAAAATTCTTTTATGAAAATGGAAAAGTTTCAAGCGAAGGAATAATGAAAGACGGAAAACCAGATGGATACTGGAGAACTTATTATCCAAATGGAATGTTAAAATCGGAAGGGAATAGAAGATTTTTCATGTTAGATAGCATTTGGATATTTTATAACGAAAAAGGCGATACAAGTCAAATAATAAATTATAAGAATGATAAAAAAAACGGATATCTGATAACATATGAATGGAAGTACGATTCAATAAAAGGAAAAAATGGAGGCATTATTTCAAAAGAGTTGTACATCGACGACAAAAAACAAGGTATTTCATATTATTACAAAAATGGAAAAATACAACGAGAAGTATATTATAAGGATGGAAAAAAGGACGGAATAGCTAAAGAATATGATGAAAACGGAAACATTATTACCATAATCGAATACAGAAACGATTTCATTATTAGCAGAGAGTTTATAAATAGAAAAGATTCAAAAGGTTTAAAACAAGGAGTTTGGAAAACATTTTACCCAAATAATAAAGTAGCAAAAGAAGTAATTTATAAAAATGATACAATAGTTGGTTATTACAAAGAATATGAACAAGATGGAAAAATAAAAATTAAAAAATATTATGAAAAAGGAAAAGAAGTACAAATAACAGAGAAAGATACTTTACAAGAAATAGAATGGAAAGAAGAATTCTATGAAACAGGAAAAAGAAAGTATTTAGGAGCATACAAAAATGGAGTTAAAATTGGAATACATAAAGAATACGATCCAGAAGGTAAAGCTATTGTTGCTAAAGAGTATAATGAAAACGGTATATTAATATCAGAAGGAATGATGGATAGCTTAGATAGAAAACAATCTGAATGGAAAGAATATTATGAAACAGGAGAAATAAAAGCAAAAGGAAAATATTATAATAACTACAAAACCGATGAATGGATTTACTATTATCCAAGCGGTAAGATAGAACAAAAAGGAAAGTATAAAAAAGGAAAGTATAATGGAAAATGGACCTGGTACTATGAAAACGGAAATATATGGCGTGAAGAGTATTACGAAGAAGGAAAAGAAGAAGGAGCATTTGTAGAATATAACGATACAGGAAAGGTAATATTAAAAGGACAATATTTTGACGGAGAAAGAACAGGATATTGGTTGTATTCAGTCGGAGATATTATTGAAAAAGGTAAATATATTGAAGGACTAAAAGACAGTACATGGATATCGTTTTATGAAAACGGAAAAATTTGTGAAGAAATTCCATATATGCAAGGGCAACAAAATGGAAAATATAGATGGTATTATCCAAACGGAAACTTAAAGGTTGAGGGATATTACATAATGGGAAAAAAGGAAAAGAAATGGTATTATTTTGACGAAAATGGTATCTTATATTTAACAATACAGTATAGAAATGATAAAGAAATAAAGATAAATGGAAAAAAAATAAACTTACCAAAAGGTTCATTCGATTGATTTATAAAATCTGAAAAATTCGAAAATAATTTTTGCTTTGTTTCTACCTACAATTTTTTCTAAATCTTCAATATTTACTGAAGATAAAATATCAACTGATTGAAAATGTTGAAGCAATTTTAATTTTGTTTTTTCGCCAATGTTAGGTATAAAATCAAGCACTGAATGAAAAGAATTTTTCAAATGCATGTTTCTATGAAATGAAACAGCAAAACGATGTGCTTCATTTCGAATTCTTTGAATTAATTTTAATGTTTCCGAACGTTTATCAACAAAAAAAGGAAATGAATCGCCAGGTTTATAGATTTCTTCAAGTTTTTTTGCAATAGAAATAATGTCAATATTAAGATTCAAATCATTTAATGCTTTTAGAGCTGAAGAAAGTTGTCCTTTACCACCATCAATAATAATTAAATGAGGCAGAGGCTTTTGTTCTTCTAAAAGTCTTTTGAATCTACGATAAACAACCTCATAAATTGAAGAGAAATCGTCAATATGTGTAACTGTTTTAATAATATAGTGTCTGTAATCATTTTTTGATGGTTTGGCGTTAACAAAAACAACACAAGAAGCTACTGTATATTTACCTTGAATATGCGAAATATCGAAGCATTCAATACGAACAGGAAGTTCACGAAGCTGAAGATCGGATTTGACTTTTTCGAGTAAACGAGTATTTACATTACCATAATTGGCTTTAAGTTGATTCATGGTAAATTGATGAATATATGTGTCAAGATTAGTAAGCGAAAGTTTTAAAAGTTTTAACTTATCGCCCGATTTAGGATAAAAAAATTTAATGTTATCGAAAGAACTATTGAATTTTAATGGAACTATAATTTCTGAAGAGTTTGAATGAAAAAGCTCCCTAATGTGAAAAATTCCAAAAAGAAACAAATCTTCGAAACTTTCATCAAGTTGAGGTTGCAAAACAAGATTGTATGATTGAACAACAGATCCATGATTAATTTTTAAATAATTTATAAAAACTTTATTTTCTTTTTGTTTTGCTGTAAATACATCTAAATCAGATAATTTTGGGTTGACAACAACAGATCGAGACTGATAATTTTGTAACAATTCTAACTTTTGTTTGTATTCGTTTGCCAATTCAAATTCCAACTTGTCAGAATGTTCGTACATTTTTTTGGTAAGATATTCGCTAACATCTTTTAAATTACCCTTTAAAACCTTCTCAGCATATTGAATACGTTGTTGATAATCAAAATAAGATATTAAATTAACACAAGGACCTTTGCAATTACCAATATGATATTCAAGACAAACTTTAAATTTATTATTTAAAATACTATCTTCATTTAATTTTAATTTACAAGTACGAATATTAAAAATTTTATGTAAAAGTTCCAATAATGTATATAATAATGAAATAGAAGGGTATGGACCGAAATATTTTGATCCATCATTAACGTATTGTCTAGTTTTAAGAATACGAGGATATTCCTCATTAGTTATTTTAATCCAAGGATAAGTTTTGTCATCTTTTAGTAAAACATTGTAACGTGGTTTTATTGATTTTATTAAATTATTTTCAAGTAAAAATGCATCAGTTTCATTTTTAACAATTATATATTCAATATGATATGTTTTAGAAACAAGAAGTTTAAGTTTTGTATTCGATTTATCAAAATTAGTAATGTATGAACGTACTCTTTTTTTTAAATTTTTTGCTTTACCTACATAAAGCACACAATTATTAATATCAATAAATTTATAAACTCCTGGCTTCTCAGGCAAATTTTCGCATAAATTTAAAAAACGTTCTAATTGTTTCACGTGAAACAATATTTATAAAGCACCTAAAGATACAAATTGCAATTTGTTTATATTAAATAGACCTTTATCGCCAATTTTTAATTCTGGAATTACCAGAAGAGACATAAAAGAAAGTGTCATAAATGGTGAAGTAAGATTTGAACCCAATTCATTTTTTACAAAAGATTCTAATAAATGATATTTATTAGAAACAAAAACAGCATCATCGCTCGACATAAGTCCAGCTATAGGTAAAGCAAGTTCCAAATTATTGAAACCATCTGTTGCTGCTAATCCACCTTTATTTCTATGAAGTATATTAAAGACTTCCAAAATGCCGTCATCATCATGTCCTACAATTATAATATTGTGACTATCATGAGCTACCGTACTTCCAAATGCACCTTTATGTAAATTTATACCTTTAATTAGTGCCACAACAGGTGATGATGGTACATATCTGTTTAGAACGATAATTTTGTCAAAACCTTGTTTTAAATGCCCTTCAGAATCAAAAATTTCATCGTACGTAAAAATTAAATCGTTAGTAAGCAATTCGCCATCCAAACATTCTATTACATGATAAAAATTAAATTTAGGAATAATAAGGTTATCTATGGATAATAATAAAGGATTCCATCGATTTAAAGAGTTTGATAGTGAATGTGAAAAATTTACATCATGAAAAGAAATACCATTAATGTATGTATCGATAATATTTGATGCATACATATCATGACATATGATAAAATCGGCAGGATCGTTTAATTGTAAAAGTCCAACATTCAACCGGTAATGCTTAATTGCATTAAATGAAGCAGCACGAAGAACATTGAAATAATTTAAACCTTTTTGAAAAGCCCGAGAAACAATTTGGTTTATATGTCCGTTGATTAAGTCGTTTGGATGAGAATCATCAGTACAAAGCATGACAGAATTAGGATAAAGATCAATTAGATGATACAACGACTCAAAATTTTTCGCTGCGCTTCCTTCACGAATTTGTATTTTCATTCCGTGTTTAATTTTTTCAATTGCTTCTTCAACCGAAGAACATTCATGATCGGTTGTAATTCCTGCAGAAATATATTTTATTAAGTCGTTACCAGAAAGTTTTGGTGCATGTCCATCTATGGGTTTATTCCAATTTTTAGCATAATTAATTTTTGCCTTAACTTCAGGATCATCGAAAATAACGCCAGGAAAATTCATCATTTCGCTTAGAGCAACAAAATCATCTTTTTGTAATAAATTATCAACTACATTACTGTCAATAATAGCACCAGAAGTTTCAAAATTAGTCGCTGGAACACAAGAAGGAACAGTAAAAAATATTTTTAGTAAGCTTTGTTTCGCATCATTAATCATAAAATTAATACCATCTATACCGCAAACGTTCGCTATTTCGTGGGGATCAGTAACAATTGCTACCGTACCATGTTGTAGTGCATATTGTGAAAAAGACAATGGTGAAAGCATACTACTTTCTATATGAACATGTGAATTTACAAATCCTGGCATAATGTATACATCTTCTGATACGTCTTTTTCTACAATTTTTTGAATAATATTAGTAAAATGAACTTCACCTTTAAAAATTCTTTTATTAACAATATCAACTATATTTCCTTTAACAATTTTCATATAAATTAAAAATTATGTTTCACGTGAAACAATTTTATCTGCCTAAATATACTAATAAAATATGAATATCGGAAGGAGAAACACCGGGAATCCTTGAAGCTTGTCCAATGGTAACTGGTTTTATACGATTAAGTTTTTCTCTTGCTTCTGTTGAAAGTGATTGCAATTTATGATAATCGAAATTTTCGGGAATACGGAGATGTTCAAATTTTTTAATTTTATCTGCAGCTGCTTTTTCTCTATCAATATAACCAGAATATTTTATATAAATTTCTGCTTGTTCAATGACAGTTTCACGAATGTGTTCAGAAACAGCATATATCGTATCATTTAAACGAGAATGATAAGGTAAAATATTGTAAATGTGAATATTAGGACGAGATATAATATCAGCAATTTTAACTTTTTGTTTAATGGGGCTCAAAGAATTTGATTCCAAATAATTGTTTATTTGTTCTGGACTAATAGATTCATTAGATAAAAAATCAATTAATCTTTTACTTTCAGTTAACTTTTGTTCTAAAAGTTGAATGCGTTCATCAGTTGCTAAACCAATTCTATAGCCAATAGGAGTAAGTCGCTCATCGGCATTATCTTGGCGAAGTAATATGCGGTATTCAGCTCTCGAAGTAAACATTCGGTATGGTTCATCCACTCCTTTTGTTACTAAATCGTCAATTAGAACACCAATGTAAGCTTCATCTCTAGTTAAAACAAGTGGAGTATTATTTTTTAATTTTTGAATTGCGTTAATGCCAGCCATTAATCCTTGGGCAGCTGCTTCTTCATAACCAGTGGTTCCGTTAATTTGTCCTGCAAAAAATAAATTTTTAATACGTTTTGTTTCTAAACTCGGATAAAGTTGTGTAGGATCAAAATAATCGTATTCTATAGCATAGCCTGGTCTGTAAAGTTTAACATTTTCTAACCCAGAAACTTTACGCAGTGCTTCGTATTGAATATTCCAAGGAAGACTACTTGAAAAGCCATTTACATAAAATTCATTAGTGTATATACCTTCAGGTTCAATAAATAAATGATGGCTTTCTTTGTCTTTAAAGGTAACTAACTTAGTTTCTATACTTGGACAATAACGAGGACCTACACTTTGAATAGTACCATTAAACAAAGGAGCAAACTCAAAACCTTGTTCTAGAATTTTATGTACTTCGGGATTGGTATATGTTATATAACAACTTTTTTGTGGTAATGATGAGCGAATATAAGGCAAAAAACTGAATTTACTGGGATTTTCATCGCCCGGTTGTTCTATCATTTTAGAAAAATCAATAGTTTTTCCGTCAAGTCGTGCAGGTGTGCCAGTTTTCATTCTTCCTGCAACAAAACCTAATTCTACTAATTGTGCTGTAAGCCCTTTCGATGCAGGTTCGGATATTCGTCCTCCTTCCGATTTAAAAGAACCAATATGTATCAATCCATTTAAAAAAGTACCATTAGTGAGAATAACAGCGTCAGCATTAAAGCGAACTCCCATAGAGGTAACAATACCACGAACCTGATTATGTTCAATAATTAACTCACACACATTATCTTGCCAAAATGAAAGATTGGGTAGAGATTCGAGATGTTTTCGCCACTCAATCGAAAATAATATCCGATCGCATTGAGCACGTGGACTCCACATAGCAGGTCCTTTGCTTCGGTTGAGCATACGGAATTGAATAGTGGTTAAATCGGTGATTATGCCCGACATGCCTCCTAAAGCATCAATTTCTCTTAGAATTTGTCCTTTTGCGATTCCTCCCATAGCGGGATTGCACGACATTTGGGCTATGCGAGTAAGGTCGTGAGTAATTAGCAACGTCCGTGCACCTAAACGTGCAGCTGCCGATGCTGCTTCAGAACCTGCATGGCCAGCTCCTACAACAATAATATCATAATCGGTTGGAATCATAATGCAAAGATATAGGAATATTAACGTTATTTAAATGAATTTAAAAAACGATTTGTTCATAAATATGTAAATTTGTTAGTAAAACGAAACTAAACCATAAATTTAACGTATAATAAAATAAAAGAAAGACCCTAAAACAAAATAAAAAGCTTATGATGCTAGATTTTTCCAAAATGATTTTAAGCAAAGTCAGTTTCGACCCAAAACTTTTTCATAAGGAGTTGAGAAAACTTATTTTGTGGTTGGGTGATGATAAGGAAGAAATAGAAAGTTTGTATGAGTGGTGCAGCGAAAATTATGGAGAAATTTACGGCGATATTATTAATGAAGAATTCCGTCAAAATGGATATCTTGATTAGATTGGGTTAGAAACTGAATTTGCGAAAAGCTTGTACAGGGGGTATCAGCAACGATACCCCTTTGTGCTTTTTATAATCGAATTATGGATATTTTTTCTGTATAAGTATTGTGTTGGGTAATAATTCGAACAAAATAATAACCCGATGGCAAAAATGATATAGAAACTTTGTTGGGCGGATTAACTACATGAAAAATTTTATCTCCATTTGCATCATAAAGTTCAATTTTCTGAATGTTTTCTGAAAGGTAGTTGCCAAAGAATAGATAATCGGATGCAGGATTAGGATAAACATGTGTTTGATTTATTTTTTCAAAAGTATTGGTATAAGAGGTAACTGAGTTATATTGTCTGAAAAACCGCCAAATTTCGAAGGTATAAGAAATATCGAATGCAGGTAAAAAGAACCACTGATGTTGTGCATTAGGACCAATTGCTTTGTAAAATAATACATCATTCGATTGAGGACAAGGATATAAGTAAGTTTCTACAATTATACTATCGTTGGCAATATCGGGCATTGTATTAAAAATAACTGTACCATCACTATGATTTATATTTTTCCAAAAGTTAATAAGTTCTTCAGGGTCTAACCCAAAAGGATTATTGTAGTATGGTACAATATTATCATTAGTTCCATGAAAATGGCAAACAGGAATAGGTTTTTGGGGGTTGCAATTAAGGGCATTGCCAATAGTTCCAGCAACGGATGCAATAGCAGTTATATTATTTCCAGCTTCACAAGCTAATCGTTGTGTCATAAAGCCACCCATGGAATAACCACATATATAAATGCGATTTGTGTCTATGTTATATTGTTTCTTAATGGTATCAATAAGAAAAAGTAAGAATCCAACATCGTTAATTTGTTCGTTGATAATGCTACCATTGTAATAAATACCCGAATTCCAAGCATTGCCTAAATAACTGGGAGTAGCTTCGGGATATATTGTTATGAAATTAGCCGTATCGCCAACGAAGTGCATCGCCATGTAGCTGCTAAAATTTGCTGCATTATCGCCTAAGCCGTGTAAACATAGAATTAAAGGTACATTTTGACCCGATGAATAAGATGAGGGAACAAATTCTAAGTATTTCCGAAGAATTCCGTCGAAGTACAAAAACTTCGTAACTTGGCTAAACGAAAATTTATAAGAAACAATTAATAAAAATACAAGAATTAAACGCATTAGATAAAATTAATATCTGTAATGTTCTGGTTTGTAAGGTCCTTCGATAGGGACACCGATATATTTAGCCTGTTTTTCAGTTAGTTTAGTTAGTTTAACGCCAATGTGTTCCAAATGTAATCGCGCTACTTCTTCATCGAGATGCTTAGGTAATCTGTATACTCCTATGCTATAATTATTTTTATAAAAGTCAATTTGAGCTAAGGTTTGATTAGTAAACGAATTACTCATAACAAAAGAAGGATGTCCTGTAGCACAACCAAGATTTACGAGCCTACCTTCGGCTAAAAGAATAATAGAATGCCCGTCGGGAAATATATACTGATCAACTTGTGGTTTAATGTTAACTTTTTTAATACCGGGATATGATTCTAAACGGGAGACTTGTATTTCATTATCAAAATGTCCTATGTTGCAAACAATGCTTTCGTTTTTCATTTGAAGCATATGTTCGAGGGTAATTACATCGCAGTTTCCGGTAGCAGTTACGAAAATGTTTCCTTCTTTTACAGCCTCTTCCATGGTAGTTACTTCAAATCCTTCCATAGCAGCTTGTAAAGCGCAAATAGGGTCAATTTCGGTAACAATAACACGAGCTCCATAGCTTCGCATCGAACGAGCAGAACCCTTACCAACATCGCCGTAGCCTGCAACAACAACTACTTTTCCGGCAATCATTATATCAGTAGCTCTTTTTATTCCGTCGGCTAATGATTCGCGACATCCATATAAATTATCGAACTTTGATTTAGTTACTGAATCGTTGACATTTATAGCAGGAAATAATAATTCATTTTTTTCGAACATTTGATAAAGGCGATGAACCCCCGTAGTAGTTTCTTCGCTAACACCTCTAATATGTTTTACCATATTGTGCCATTTTCCGGGTTCATTTTTTAAGGTTTCTTTTAATAAAGCTTTGATGATTTTCTCTTCTTCCGATTGTGAAGGTGTATCGAGAAATGATGGATCTTTTTCGGCTTTATATCCCCAATGGATAAGCAACGTAGCATCGCCACCGTCGTCAACAATTGATGTAGGACCTTGTCCATTTGGAAATGATAGTGCTTGAAGCGTACACCACCAGTATTCTTCGAGAGTTTCACCTTTCCAAGCAAAAACAGGAATGCCAGCTTTAGCAATTGCTGCAGCAGCATGATCTTGAGTAGAGAATATATTGCAGCTAGCCCAACGAACTTCTGCACCTAATTCGACTAATGTTTCTATTAAAACAGCTGTCTGTATGGTCATGTGTAACGATCCTGTAATGCGTGCACCTCTTAATGGCTTTTCTTTTTCATATTTTCGACGCAACGACATGAGTCCCGGCATTTCGGTTTCGGCAAGTTTTATTTCTTTTCTTCCCCAATCGGCTAGCGATAAATCTTTTACTTTAAAATCACGAATTATTGTAGCTGACATAAATGAAATTTTTTGCAAAGTTAATTCATAATTTTAATTAAATGAAAAACACGGTTAATTTATAAACACAATACTTCGTTGTATTTCTGTAAGTTTAAGAAAATTTAGCCGTGAGAAGTAATACGAAATTTGTAATTTTGCAAGAAAAATATGTTGTATCCAATAAAATTCGAACCTATCTTTTTTGAAAAAATATGGGGAGGTTCACGATTAAGAAGTATTTTAAATAAAAACACTATTTCGAACAAAATAGGTGAATCATGGGAAATAAGTGCTGTAGAAGATAATATATCGTTAGTAGCAGAAGGTTTTTTAAAAGGCAACTCATTAACAGAATTAGTCGAAGTTTATATGGGAGATTTGGTAGGTGAAAAGGTTTATCAAAAATACGGATTGGAATTTCCATTATTAATTAAGTTTATTGATGCTCATGATGATTTGTCTATTCAAGTACATCCCAATGATGAGGTTGCTAAAGATCGTCATCATGCGTGGGGCAAAACCGAAATGTGGTATGTAGTTGATGCCGAACCCGATTCATACATTTACTTAGGCTTTAATAAAGATCTATCAAAAGAAGAGTTTTTGAATCATTTAAATCATAACACCATAACAGCAGTATTAAACAAAATACCTGCCCGTAAAGGTGATGTTTTTTTTATTCCTGCCGGTAGAATTCATGCCATAGGAAAGGGTGTTCTTTTAGCCGAAATTCAACAAACATCCGACATTACATATCGAGTATACGATTGGAACAGGAAAGACGAAAAAGGAAACCCACGCGAATTGCACATAGAAGAAGCTTTAGATGTTATTGATTATTCGAAAACAAGCGACCTGAAAATTGAATATGAAAACCAAAAAAATGTGTCTATAGAATTGATAAATTGTCCGTATTTTACAACGAACTTGTTCGATATGAACCAATCTATTGATAGAGAATATATACAAATAGATTCCTTTAAGATATGGCTTTTTATTAAAGGCGAAGGTTATGTGAAATACAATGAAACTCAGATAAAATACAATAAAGGAGATGTGTATTTAATTCCTTCGGAAATACATGAAATATCTTTAATTCCCGCTAATGAAACCATAGCACTAGAAGTATATTTAAATCAATAAGCGATGGTAATAAAAACAGCCGAATACATTAAAAGTAGCGTTCATATTAACGATTGTCCGAAACCATATTATCCGGAATATGCATTTATTGGGCGATCCAACGTAGGCAAATCGTCGCTTATTAATATGTTGTTGAATAGAAAAAATTTATCAAAAGTTTCGTCAAAGCCGGGTAAAACACGAACCATCAATCATTTTTTGGTAAATGGTTCGTGGTATTTAGTAGATTTACCGGGCTTCGGTTTTGCTAAAGTATCGCAAGAGGTAAGAAAACAATGGGATAGCATGATTTTGGAATATTTATTGCATCGAAAAACTCTGTCGTGTGTATTTATGCTATTAGATTCACGCATACCGCTTCAAATAAAAGATATGCAATTTATGCAATGGCTTGGACAGAATCAGGTGCCATTTGTTGCGATATCGACAAAAATAGACCAGTGTAGCCAACAGCAAATAGAAATTCATAAAAAACAGCTTTATAGTTTTTTTGATACATATTGGGAAACTCGCCCGCAACATGTATTATCGAGTTCGAAAGAAAAAAAAGGACGAGATGAAGTTTTACAAATAATTGAACAAGCGAATCAGGTATTTCGGTTATCGAATGTTAAGTAAAATTCAACATATTGCTGATAAGATAGTTCAACGCTATTTTTTGCCCTTTAGTTTAACGATGTTGATACATTTATTGTTTTTTGCCATATTGGTAGTTTTAGAGATGGCAAAACCAGAAAAACCTGCAGAAAATTTTATTTTTATTGATTTACAAACCGACGAAGAGCCAATAACTCAAAATACAGAAACAGAAAAAAACGAAGGAAACGACAATAGTACTGAAATAAAAAATGTAGAAAAAAATTTGGCTGAGAAATCTGTTAGTGAAACGGATTATTATCGAGAAGCGAAAGAATTAATTAAGTCGGCACAGCCACGCGAAATGTTTAAAGCTAACGATTACAAAGATTTACGATGGTTAATTAAAGATTATAGTCTCGAAACACCCGATATTCAGAATTGGGACAAACCCGATGATAATATTAATCAAAACGAAGCCAACAAATCGGCAACTTATGCTGGTAATGCCATTATTAGTTACGACTTAGGAGGGCGAAAAGCAACTCGATTACCTATACCGGCATACAAATGTTTTGGGCAGGGAAAAGTTACCATTGAGATAATAGTCAATCCAAAGGGACAAGTAATATCGGCACGAATTTTAGAGGCATCGGCAGCAATTAACGAAACGTGCTTACCTCAGTCGGCGTTGGAGGCAGCTCAACGTAGCCGGTTTCAACCCAACGACAAAGCAGCTACTCATCAAAAAGGATATATTTATTATACTTTTATCGCGCAGTAAGAAATATAATAGCAAATGCCTGTTAAAGTAGATTTGAATAATAAAGTTTGTTTATCTAATTATCAAACTACGATAAAATTATTTAAAAGAATAAATAATGGCAGTTAAAAAATTTCATGTATATTTGCAATATGAAACTAGAAATTCTAACTCCCAACGAGCAATTATTTAGTGGCGAAGTTCAGCTTGTATCAGTACCTGGTACGATGGGAACTTTTGAAATAATGCCTCGCCACGCTCCTATCATTTCAACTTTAACAAAAGGAACTATTAAAATAATAGATAAAACAAAAACACAGCATTTATTTGAAATAAAAAGTGGATTAATAGAATCGTCGGAGAATAAAATTTGGATTTTAGCCGAAAAATAAAGAATACATTATGAAGAATATAATTATATTTTTTGTTTTAGTATCTCTAAGTGTATCAGGACAAGAACTTGTAACTTTTTATTCGACCGACAGTTTAAAAATTTCGGCACATCTTTATGAGCAAGATGCCAACATGCCATATATGATATTATTGCATCAG
>JAOADU010000019.1 GCA_026417155.1 Bacteroidales bacterium
ATCTTCATGTATATAATACTTCGCTATTGCTGAGGCAAAAAATTTTCCTAAAATTTTTACTGGTGTAATTTCGGATTCTTCAATTTCAATGATAACTTGAATCTCATCGTTTTCTAAAATCAAAATATCTACCTGACAAACTTTATTACCAAAAGTTTTATTTGGATAAAGGAAGAGTTGTACATTTTGTGTGCCTCCACAAGCCTTATCTAATATTATTGTCAAGTTATTGTTGTTCCATTGGTTAATTTGATTTATTAAAGAATTACCAATAGATTGATGTAAATTATCCTCATTAAGGGGTATTGCATTCCAAAAAGATTGAGTTAATAAACGACACATAGATTTACGTTATTTAACTGGTTTATACAAATTTTACATGTTATAGACTTTACTTAAAAGCAAAGGTAATAAAAAAAATTCAAATTGTATACAGAAGATGAAAATGTTTGTGAGAATCATCACTCCGACAAAGATGTCGGAGATACACGTTGTATTCAGGCATCTGACCTAATCGACATTTACAGCACTCCATAATTTCTGAGATAATGTTCCTAAATCTACACTACTCAACAACTTAAATTAAGATACTAATTGTTTTCATATAGGTCGTTTTTTTAGGAAAATATACAATATATCTTTTTTAGATATAAGCCTTTTTCTATAGTTATGGAGATATCTAAATAAAGTGGTATTTCTCAATTGCAAATATTTTAAATGTCATATAACTTTGACGAAAAAAAATGGATACAATTTTTCAGCATCGAACAATCCGAAAATATAAGTCTGATCCTATATCGGACGAAATTTTAGAGAAAATATTAAGTGCAGCATCAAGGGCTTCGACCACTGGCAATATGCAAGTGTATAGTATTATTGTAACTCGCAACGAAGAATTGAAAAAACAATTATGGGAAGCTCATTTTAAACAAAATATGGTATTAGAAGCACCGGTATTGCTGACCTTTTGTGCCGACTTCAATCGTTTTAACAAATGGTGCCGACTACGTAAAGCCGAGCCTGGCTACGATAATTTTCTATCGTTTTTTACAGCTGCTATTGATGCGTTGTTGGCTGCTCAAAATGCTGCACTCGAAGCCGAATATCACGGGTTAGGAATATGTTATTTAGGAACAACTACTTACATGGCTAAACGAATTATTGAAATTTTGCAAATACCTAAAGGAGTGGTTCCTGTTACTACTTTAGTTATTGGTTATCCAAACGAAAATCCTCCGTTAACCGATCGCTTACCATTAAGAGCAATTGTACACAACGAAACTTATAACGATTTTTCAGAAGAAGAAATCAATCAAATCTATTACGACAAAGAAAATATGCCTTTTTATCAAGAACTAGTAAAATTAAATAATACCGAAACGTTAGCACAAATTTTTACCGAAAAACGTTACACAAAAAAAGACAATATTGCATTTTCAAAAGCGTTATTAGATGTATTATATCAACAAGGATTTATGAATAACGAGTGAAATGGGTTTTAATTATAAGTTTTTGTTTTTTTACTGTTGAAATTTATAGCCAACAGCAAGATAAAATTGCTTTATTCGTCAATCAAAAGTTATATAAAAAATTTAAAAATACCGACACGTCTAGCTTTTCGAAATGGATTCAAGAATTTGCACAAAAAAAAATACTCCTTCTCGATTCGGTTGTATATAGGGATAATCGTATTCATTATTATACATCGTTACCGACAAAGCAACCGTTTACACTTGTTATTACAGACACGGCGAATAAACCTGTATTGGTAAAAAAAAGAATTTACAAGCATCAGGCATTATATTATATGTTCAGCGTTATAAGCGATGCCGAAAATAATGGTTACCCCTTTGCCAATCTTAAGCTAGATAGTATTTTGCTAAGAAACTCATCGTGGCATGTACAATATACACTTAACTTTGGTAATAGATTTACATACGATAGCCTCGATATCATTGGCAAACAAATAGTACATAAAAATTTTCTGCAAGCATATTTAAACATCAAGCCTGGTAATATATACAGAGAAAAAGAAATTCGCCAGATGGATAAATGGTTGTATCAAATACCTTTTTTAAAAATAAACCGGAAAACCGATATTTTCTTTGTGAATGATAAAGCGAAATGTCGAATATATTTAGAAAAAAATAATGCCAATCAATTTAATGGTATCGTTGGAATAGGAACATTGCCCGACAATACTGTTTCAATTAGTGGCGATGTGCATGTTGTGATGAACAATTTATTCAAAATGGCCGATTCATGGGAAGTACAATGGAAAAAAAACGAAGCCTTATCGCAGCAATTACACGCACAAGCTAGTTTGCCGTATTTGTTTTATCAGCCAATAGGGGTGAGTGGTTTATTTTCAATTCAAAAACAAGATACAACATATGTAAATTTTCGATATAAAGCAGGTTTAAATATTTATACAACAGGTTTTAACGGACTTATGCTATTTTATGAACAACGAAAAACTTTTTTAATCGGTCGTTTGGCATCCGACATTGCTCCTGTTACGACAAGATATGCAGGTATTTTGTTCAATCACAAAAATACGGATCGAATTTGGTTGCCTACAAAAGGATATCAACTCACGGCCACTATGGCTTATGGTAAAAAGTCTCTGCAAAAACAATGGAACGATTCTGTCGGATTGATTATTTCGAAAAATGATAAACCTTACTTAATAACGTTTAATGGAGTATGTTTTATTCCAATACTCCGATGGTTTACAGCAAAAATATCGGCTGAAGGCGGAATTCAACAACCTGTACATTTTCGCAATGAATTGTTTCGTGTGGGAGGAAGTAAGAGCATTCGAGGATTCGACGAAGAAAGTTTTTGGGCACAGAAGTATGGGCTTTCAAGCCTTGAGGGGCGGTTTATTTTAGACAGAAACACGCAACTGTTTCTTTTTTACGATAAAATGATGTATCGTTCATTAAATCGAACGACAGATTATCCTTGGTCGGTTGGTGCTGGTGCCGAACTTAATACTACAGCAGGTGTATTTTTTATTTCTTATGCTTTAGGAAGTCAGTTGCATCAGCCTCTCGATTTTAAAACTGCAAAAATTCATTTCGGCTACAAAAATCTCTTCTAAAAAATTTGTACTTTCGTATGTGATGTATAAAGAAGGTAAAATAAAAGCACAATTTTTCATTTTCCTTGTTGCAATCTTATTATTGTTTGCCAATTATATCTGGCTTTTTAATGAAAGAAAATCAAACAGCAATCATCAAAAAAATGTTGAGCTTATTCAGTATTATATTCAAAAGCAAAAAAACAATGCCGATAAAATTATAAGAGAAATCATTAGCCAGTACCATCAAAGCGAACAACAGTGGATTACAAACATTCAACGCATAGTTAGCCAAAATTCAAACGATTTTGTACATATAGCAGTTTATAAAAACGATACAGCCATATTTTGGACTCAAAACGATTTTATTCCAGAGATATTACCAAAAAACAGAAAAGAAGTCAATGCCATATTTTTCAATAATACATGGGCATATATTAGCCATAAAGATACAAATAAATATACCATTGCAGCATTTGTACCCATAAAAAAACAATATCCTTTCGAAAATAAGTATTTGAAAAATTATTATTACGGCAACATATCGTTAAATTCTGATTACAATTTTTCATTGTTCCCCGAAGCATCGTCGTATTATATAACAGATACCGACGGTAGTTTAATATTTTCTTTAACACCTGTTAAAAGAATTTATTCTTCATGGAATTTTGTGTTGTTTATTTTACTAATAGCTAGCAGTTTATTGCTCTTACATGTTTTGCTATTAAACATACATAAGCATAAATGGGTGAATGTATATGTGTTAGTGTTGTTTGCCGCTGTATTGATATTGCGATTTATTATGCAATATACAAAAATGCCCGATTTTATTTACAATAATCCTTTGTTTTCGGCAGAAATATTTACATCTAATTTCATATTTTCTTCATTAGGCGATGCATTTTTCAATTCGTGGATGATACTATTGCTGAACGAATATTTCCTTTTACGAATAACCCGTCTATTTGTAAAAAGCAGAACAATAAGGATTATCGCTTATGGTATTTGGGCAGCATTGGTTGTTTTGTGGATTTATGTATGGAATAGTTTAGTGTACGAATCGAGCATTCGCTTTGAACTTTATCATATTACAGATATTAACTTAGCAACGATTATATCGTATATCATCATAGGATTGCTTTGTTGGATTTATTTCCGAAACGCAATTTTTTTCTTTTCTTATCATAAAAAGTTTGCGAAAAAATATGTTCCCATCGTTCCATTATTTTCTTTGTTAATAAGTACTGGACTTTTTGTTTGGGTAGATGCAAAATTTTCATTTGCTCTGATATTTTTTTTCTTATGCGGACTGTTCTTTTGGTATATCGAAAAACGAAATTTATGGTGGTTATTTGTAGGTTTGCTTTTAGTTTCGATTTTTATTGTTTTACGTACTTTACAACTGTACAATCATAAGAAGGAGAATTTGCAGCAAGTTGTAGCTGTTTCGCTTTCGAACGAAAAAGATGTGGTAGCACAAATGCTTTTTTCTGATTTAGAAAAACGCATCAGAAAAGATAAAATACTTCAAAGTTTATTAAACAAAGCATACGACAATCGTTACGAAATATATAAGTATTTGAGGGAAAATTATTTGTATGGATTTTGGAATAAATACGATTTGCAAGTAACGATATGCAGTAATTTCGATAATTTAAGACTTTTACCGTCAGGGACTGAAGTTCGTTGTTTCGATTATTTCAATAAAATAATTCAGACCAAAGGGACAAGCATCGAGGCCGAACATTTTTATTCCATCAATCAAGATTATGGCGAAATAAGTTATTTGGGAAAATTTTGTTTTCCTTATTTTATAGCGAGCGATACAGCAGAACGTTGTATTTTTTTAGAACTTACAAGCAAGCTTATTGCAAACACACCCGGATATCCCGATTTGCTTATGGATATAAAAACATACAATAATCTCAATTTACAGTGGCAAAACTATGCAAAGTATAAGAATAATAAACTAATTCAGGCAAAAGGAAATATTTCATATCCACAGGAGTACAATTTTTCGAGACCTTCAGTGGGCGAGCATAAAATAATTCGAACTTCAAATCATATTCATTATGTATATGCACCTAATACAACGACACTTATTGTTGTAAGTTCTTTTAAAACTCAATGGTATCAGTATATTTGGGCAGTATTGTATCTTTTTAATTTATACGCTGTTGTTTTTATCATCTTTTGGTCAGCATATTACTTTTTAACAAAAAAACATAATTTATTTTATGGCTTTAGATTTAAATATATAAGTTCATTTTTGATAATTCTTTTAAGTTCTTACATACTCATTGCAATATATACGCTGATGTTTTTTAAATATCGTTATTATCAAAAAAACACAGAGCAATTATTAGCTAAAAATCAAACTATGCTTAATTTTTTGGAAGAACAAGCTGGTGACTGGAAAAAATTAATGCAAATGTCAAGTTCGGAGCTTACAAAATTACTTATTTCAACGTCAAATATTCATTACAGCGATATCAATATTTATTTGCCCAATGGGTTATTATATGCAACTTCTCGCCCTGAGTTTTTCGAAAAAGGATTAAAAAGTAAGCTCATAGATGCCGATGTTTTTACACAAATTGTTAAGCAAAAGCAATCGCAATATATACATAATGAAAAAATAGGCACATTCGATTATTTGTCATCATATACAGCACTTACCGACAATGAAAAACTCATAGGTATATTACAATTCCCATATTTTACAGAACAAGAAAAATTTCAAGCCGAAATTAATTCCGTTTTAGTTAATTTGATAAATATTTATGTATTGTTTGTATTTCTATCCTTGGGGGTAATATTAATTGTTGCCAATAGTATATTGAAGCCATTAACATACTTGCAAACTTACTTTAAGAAAATACGATTTGTAAATAACATACAACCCATAGAATACCATCAACACGACGAAATAAAGCCATTGGTTAACGAATATAATCGAATGTTGGAAGAACTTGCACGAAGTACAGAAAAATTATTACTAAGCGAACGCGAATCGGCGTGGCGTGATATTGCACGACAAATTGCACATGAAATAAAAAACCCGCTAACACCAATGAAGCTTAATATTCAATATTTACTAAAGCAAAAAAAAGAAAAAGGTTATATTCCCGACGAAATGTTGCAAAGAACAATGCGTATTTTGCTCGAACAAATAGAAAGTCTTGCTTCTATTGCTTCGGCTTTTTCAACATTTGCACGTATGCCTTCGCCAAGTGTAGAAGAATTTGATATAATAGATGAAATAAAAAAAGCTATACATTTGTTTTCAAATAGCGAAACTGAAATAAAATTTTTAGACAATGGAATAGCTCAATGTACTATTTCGGCCGATAAAGAATATATACAACGAATTTTAAACAATTTGATTACCAATGCTATTCAAGCTATTCCTCCCAATAGAGAAAAAGACATTTCTGTTAGTATTTCTCAACAAAACAACGCGATCATATTAGCAGTGAAAGATAATGGTATTGGAATTAGCGAGGATATTGCACCCAATATTTTTAAACCTAGCTTTACAACAAAGTCTTCGGGAATGGGTATGGGTTTGTCGCTTGTTAAAAATATGGTTGAAATGATGCATGGAAAAATTTATTTTACGTCGTCTTATATGCAAGGAACTACTTTTTATGTAGAATTGCCGATAGTTAATATTACTTATCATGAGTGAAATTTACTATATAGAAGAAGCCGACTCTTCAAATAATATTGCATTATTGTGGATAGAAACGAAACAATTGCCCGAATTTTCTATCGTTTGGGTTGGCAATCAAACTCAAGGGAAAGGACAAGGAAATAGAAAATGGATAACTAATCCCAATGAAAACATCACTATGTCGGCAATCGTTTACCCTGTATTTCTGTCGTTTGAATGGTCGTTTTATTTATCAAAAGTTTCAGCTTTGGCAACCCATGAGCTTATTTCATCTATTTGTCAACATGTAACAATTAAATGGCCTAACGATATTTATGTAGGAAGAAATAAAATTGCAGGTATTCTTATCGAAAATAAGTTGCATTCGCAAGGAATAAAAGCTTCAATTATTGGTGTTGGAATTAATGTGAATCAAAAGCAATTTTCAGCAGAAATTCCTAATCCAACTTCGTTGAGCCTTGAAACAAAAAAACATTATGAGTTAATAAATTTAATTAAACAATGGCAGCGATTGTTTCAGAAATATTATCAATGGTTAATTCAAGGCAAATATAATCATATTGATATGGCATATCACAAACACTTATTTTTAAAGGATTCTGAGGTAAAACTTCGGTTAAAATGCAAACAAACCGTTTCGGGAGTTTTAAAGCAAGTGAATAAAAAAGGCGAACTTGAAGTTAGCATAAACAATCAAATTAATACATTTGCTATAGGCGATGTAGAGCTTATTTTGTAAACATGCAATTTTACACTTATTGTTTAAAGGTTTTAAATATATTACCTTTGCTCCTTGTTTATGGGAAGAATTTTATGTATAGATTATGGCCGAAAGAGGGTAGGCATTGCTGTAAGCGATCCGTTACGCATAATTGCAAATGCTCTTACTACAGTCCATGCTAAAGATATTTTCACTTTTTTAGATAATTATTTGCATAATGAAGTTGTTGATATCATTGTAGTGGGTTATCCTAAAAGAACAAACAATCAAGAATCGGAAGCAATGCAGTACATTCGTCCATTTTTCAATAAACTTAGAAGCCGCTATTCGACTATTGAATGCGTATTATTCGACGAACGTTTTTCTTCAAAAATTGCTATTCGAAGCATGATTGAAGGAGGAATGAAACAAAAAGATCGTCAAAACAAAGAAATTATAGATAAAGTAAGTGCAACCATCATATTACAAGATTATTTGAATTATTTAAAATATCATTCTTCATGATTTTACCAATATACATATATGGAAATTCTGTGTTAAGGGAAAAAGCCAAAGAAATAGCCCCCGATTACCCTAAATTAAAAGAACTCATTGCCGATATGTATGAAACTATGTACGCATCGGAAGGAGTAGGATTGGCCGCTCCACAAATAGGATTACCCATCAGACTATTTGTTGTTGATGCTACGGTTATGAATGATGAATTCCCCGAGGTTAAAGATTTTAAGAAGGTTTTTATCAATGCACAAATTTTAAGCGAAGAAGGTGAAGAATGGTATTACAACGAAGGATGTTTGAGTATTCCATTTGTACGCGAAGATATTTTGCGAAAATCTATTATTAAAGTCCGTTATTGTGACGAATCTTTTGTAGAACATATTGAAACATTTGATGGCTTAAGAGCCCGTATTATACAGCACGAATATGACCATATTGAAGGGAAACTGATTATCGATCACATTTCGCCAATAAAAAGAAGGCTGTTAAAAAATAAACTTCATCAAATAGCAACAGGACAATTAAAGCCTAAATACAAAGTCATATTACCTAAAAAATTGTAATATGAAAAATTGTAGTTTAATCTTTTTACTATCAACCATGTTGTGGTCTTGTTCGAATGATCAGGTGCCCAAAAAAGAGGAACTATTAAAAAATATTTATCGATACGAACAAACGCTCCTTAGCGATACTACAGGCAATATCAATATAGCTGCTACAAATGAAGCAATTAAATATTATTCGGCTTTTGCATATTATTATCCCGACGATAGTCTTGCCCCCGAATATCTATATCGAAAAGCATGCTTATTAAGAAGTATGGGTAAATATACAGAAGCAATAAAAATATTGATGGAAGTTGAAAATAATTATCAAACATACAAAAATTTAGATGTATGTGTGTTTACTATTGCAGATATTTATGAAAATTTATTATACGATACTACCAATGCAAGAAAATATTATATGCGCGTATTGCATAATTATCCCAACAGTAAATTATCAGATGATATTAAAGTAATTTTACAAAATTTAGGCAAGAGTCCCGAAGAATTGTGGAAGCAAATTATCCATAAGGACTCCATCAATAAAAACACGTAAATTCGGCAACGAATTACCGAAATTTGTCTTTTAAAAACAATTTTTCGTCAAACTCTAAATCATTTTAGTCAATTAACTATCAAAAGTTTTCTTAAATGGAAACTTTTATTATATTTTTGCGTAAACATGAGTAAAATTACTTATCGTTGAATAAAAATTTACCAAATATGAAGCCGTTAGTTTTCGCAGTTATATTAAGTATGACTTGCTTAATACTGCATTCGCAAAATTACATGTGGATTAAAGAAATTAAAGGAAGCGGACAGGTAAATCCTGTAGAAATATTGCAAGACAATAATGGTAACTATTATGTATATGGAAATTTTAATGGTGAAATAAAGTTTGAAAACCAAACATACAATGCTGTGGCATTGCAAGATATATTTATTGCAAAATATTCAGCACAAGGTTCGTTGCTTTGGGTTAAATTTATTACTGGCTCAGGAACAGAAAGTGCTTATGGGTTAAAATTAAATCTCGAAAAAAATGCCATCTATATTTCGGGCGTATTTAATTCTAATCCCATTAATATTATGGGTACTAACATTTGGAATAACGGTGGAAACGATATTTTTCTTGCAAAAATTGACTTAAATGGAAATGTCATTTGGGCAAAAAATGTTGTTTATGGAAGTTCCCATCAAATGGGAGGATATTTCGATATAGATGCAAACGGCGATATCGTGATGAGCGGGCAATTTATTTCTTCTGTAACATTTTTCGGAGACGAAGGTACTATGACTATCGAACCAGAAGATCCTATTCAACGTCAGAATTTTATAGTTAAATTTAATAGTGATGGTAATTGGTTGTGGTCGCGGTTGATTTATTCTACATCAGATTTAAGCTACGTACGAAACGTAAATATTTATGGAAATGAGTATTATCTTTCTGGTCAGGTTTCCGGAACAGTAAAATACGGAAATACAACCATTGCATCAGTTTCTACAAGTTATCGCTCGGGTATAGTTTTAAAACTTAATGCAAATGGCGATTTAGCATGGTCGAGAAAAATTGTCCCCAACTCATCCGATTTTTATGCAATAAAACATGTTTCAGATGTTTCCGGAAATCAATATATTGCAGGACGGTTTTCATCACGACGTATTCGATTTGATAGTACTGCTACCGATACCTCAAAAAAACTTTACTTGAATGTTGCAACCGGAACAAGTGATCTGTACTTAGTAAAATACAACAGAAACGGACAATTTCAATGGGCTAAATTATACGGTGGCAATAAAGAAGAAAGTATTATTAATTTAATTTCACGCAATAACCAACTAATAATGACAGGATCTCATGGTAGTAAAATCAGCTTTGGTACATATACCACAGAATTTAGAGCACAAATCGATGCTTTTGCTGTAGTACTAGACATTAACGGAAATACAATAAATGGGCTTTCAGCAACAGGTAAGCTGAACGAAACAGGTACGGGAGCATTTTTTAGTAGTACAAATCGAAATTATATGTGGATAGGTGAATATTTTTCGGATACTCTTCGCATGAATACACAAGTATTAATCAATGAAATGGCAACAAAACGCGATGGTTATATTGCTCGTTTTGGTTGTTTTGATAGTATAGGGTTTGAAATGACAAAAGTAACATGCCCCAATGCAAGCAATGGCAGTTTAAAGGCAATACCATCATTTGGTAATGAACCATATACTTACTTGTGGAGTAATGGTGCTACAACTCAACAAATATCTAATTTACCAGTGGGCAATTATACCGTTACCGTTACAGGAACAAATGGATGCACATTGAGCAGAACGTTATCGGTAACGTTGCAGCCATTGTTGCAGGCATCAATTATTAATGTACAGCATATTAATTGTTTTGGTGGTTCTACAGGCGCAGCCACAGCAAACCCTATTAATGGGACAGCTCCCTATACATATCAATGGTCGAACAACAAAACAACTCAAACAATAACCAATCTTTCAGCTGGTACATATACCGTCACTATACGCGACGCATGTGGAAGTTCTGCTACTGCCACTGTTACAATTACACAAGCAGCGAAAGTAGATGCAACAGTAACAAACACCCCGGTTACTTGTAGGGGTGGAGCCGATGGAACAGCAACAGCCAATCCTATAGGTGGCATGCCTCCATATTCATATCAATGGAGTAATGGACAAACCACTCAAACAGTTGTAGGCTTAATTGCTAATACAACGTATAGAGTTACCGTTAAAGATGGATGTAATAATACGGTCGTAAAGACAACCGTTTTAACTCAACCACAAGCTTTAAGTGCTTCTGTTGTTACATATGCATCTTCTCCTTGTCAGCCTACAGGAACAGCTGTAGCAACAGCATCTGATGGAACACCGCCTTATAC
>JAOADU010000074.1 GCA_026417155.1 Bacteroidales bacterium
CAATGCCGGACCACCATCGGTACATGTATGTGGCACCTCTTATGCACTAAATGCAACCTATAGTGTTAATGGCTCTACCGGAACTTGGCAACTACTGCCACCACAACAAGGCTATTTTACGCCAAATAATAATTTGCCTAATGCAACATTTGTAATTGGTTCTGGCTATCAATCATATTATTTAGTTTGGACAGAAAACAATCAAGTATGCATTTCAAAAGACACCATACGTTTAGATTTTCATGAAATGCCCATGCCTAATGCTGGTCCTGATTTGGCTACTTGCGGAAATACTATTCAATTAAACGTTACAAGTTCGTATCCCGGATACTGGACTTCGTCAAATCCCACTGCACACTATAACCCATCCAACACTAGCTTACAACCTATCGTTACTGTCGTAACAACGCAATACACACAAGTAGATACATTTGTTTTTACAGCATTTTCAGATTTTTGTACTAACTACGATACTGTAATTGTTACGTTTTCAGCAACACCACATGCCGAAGCAGGTGTTACACAATCGGTATGCGGATATAGTACTACACTAGCTGCTGATACCATTGGAAGCGCTGCCTCTTCGGCTTATTGGACAACCAACAATTCAGGTGTTTCAATAATCTATAATGGTACTAGCCCATTACCTTGGAATGCCACTATTCAGGTCAACAATCCAAATACTTTCTTTGCTAATGCAGATTATCAAGAAGTATATGCATATTGGTATGTACAAAGCGGACCTGGGTGTCAATCTTATGATTCCGTAAAAATAACCTTCCATAAAATACCCGATGCATATGCAGGACACGACTCGGTAGTATGCGGTAAAAATTATTATCTACATGCAACCATTAGCTTACTAAATCCAACAGGAATGTGGATTACATTATCGGGACCTGGTACTGCCAATTTTGTTTCGCCTACTCAACCACAAACAATGGTTTCAGTTACACAATACGGAACATATACTTTTATATGGCGAGAAATGAATGCACATATGCCTTCTTGTTACGATCAAGATACTATTCAAATTGAATTCCTTATAGCTCCCGAACCTGACGCTGGGCTCGATGTTGCAGTATGTGGCAAATTTGCACATTTATGCGCTACTCCAACTATTCCCGGTGGTTTTTGGAGTGGACCAGTAGGAGTTGCATACTACGATGGTCCTAATGGCAACTACAATCCGTCCTATCAAGACTCAGCCTGTACATGGATACGCTGGCCCTCTGAAAATGATACTATTACCATGTATTGGGTAGAATTTAATGGTATTTGCCATGGCTACGATTCTGTTAATGTTTATTTTGGTAGCATACAAGAAGCCGTGATTACTACGTTACCTTCAGATTCGCTATGGTGTGGTCCTAGCTATCCCAATCTTAGCGCAATACCACCTCAATATGGCACAGGTTATTGGATTGACGCTGTTCCCAATACCACTTTCAGTCCTTCACCATATGCAAGTTCAAATCTCGTTGCAACAATAGATACTGGTGGTACTTCGTATTACGGACCTCATTATTTTTATTGGGTTACTGTTAACGGAAACTGTCGCGATACTAGCGATGTGCATTATGTTCGCTTTATTCAAAAACCTCATGCTCAGGCAGGTGGTAATTATTGGCCAGGTTTATTCGGTCAGAATAGTGACATAAAAACCGATACAGTGTGTGGTTTGAACTATCAAATGAGTGCATCATATTCAGTTCAAGGATCTTATGGCACATGGTATAGTCTCGATCCTACAAACGTATATTTTGTGCAAGGTGTTGGAAACCACACAACCACTCACGTAGCAAACGACAGTCTTTATTTAAATTGCAACGGTTGTTATACCGTTTTCAATACTCTACAACCATATAGAGAATTTATTTGGCAAGAACAAAACGATATTTGTTACGATAGCGATACTTTAAGACTTTATTTTGCCCCCCGACCCAACGGACAATTTTCTGCCACCATGCCTGCCTGCCGATACGACAGTTCCATGATTATTGCCCATACATGGAATTTGCCAAACCATGTTAATTACGGAATTGTCGAATTCAACTGGACATATCCAGGAGGAACATTAAGTTCAGTTGTTTCTGACCCATTACATAGCGACACCATATATGTATCTTGGAATTCGGGCAATCAACACATAGTACAGCTTATTACGCTTAATCAATGGGGTTGTTATAGTGGTTTAGTAACTCAATATGTCCAAGAACCACCATTATTTAATCCTCAAACAACTATTACACCCTCAACATGCGGTAATTGTAACGGAAAGGTAGAATTATCTACATCATACACTAATCCACAAGGGCAAACATTCCCCAATTATTATACCTTTACCTGGCTCGACAACAATAGTTCTTCGCTCATACGAAACGAGATTTGTCCCAATACTACATTGTTGCTAATTGTCAATGGACAATCTTTAAGTCCTCATGCTGCTCCTGGCACTATATGCAAAGACACACTTCAAATTGTTGTCCCCGATACGGGTACCGTTATAGCATCATTCGACACAACTGTATTACTTCAACATCAAGTTGCACCTTATCAAGTAAATATGATTAATACTACTTTTAACGGGAGAAAATATTCATGGAGAATTTACGACGAAAATAATAATCTCATATTTACTTCAACAGACAAAGATCCAACTATAGTATTCCCCGTAGAAGGCTGCTATACAATAATGTTAATTGCCACGAGCAAAGAAGGCTGTGTTGATACAGCTATTTTCAAACCTCTTTGCGTTGATAAACAACCTATTTTAGAAGTACCGAATGTATTTACTCCCAATGGTGATGGTCAGAACGATGTATTTAAAGTACATGGCGAATCGATTGATGAATTTTCTGCAAAAATTTATAATCGCTGGGGCAGAAAAGTTTATGAATGGAATGATGTTGATGGTTATTGGGACGGAACAATCACTGGCACAGAAGCTTCGCCGGGCGTATATTACATCGTCATCAAAGCAAAAGACAGACGTGGTAAAGATTATAAATACGAAGGGATTATCCATTTACTCAAAGAAAAAGAATAATTTACATTAATAGATTTCCTTAACTGAAATCTATCTTTAAATTACAAGTAAAATTCATTATCGTGTTATATATTGCATAATTGCATTACCTTTGTAAGAAAAAAAATGTTGCGAATTCGAATGTTTAAACTGCCAAAAGCTAAACAATACAACTATATACCAGTTTATTATAATGAACAAAAAGAAAAACAGGAAACTGCCCAACAAGAAAACTCTACTTCATATGAGCAACGAATAAAAGGAAGTTTTCGTCATAAAAAAAAGCTTCGCAACCAAACTGAAGTTGTAAAATCGAATATTCGACTACTAATTATAATTATTGCTTTAACTGCGTTAGCTTTATATTTTCTATATTTTTAAAAAAATATGATCGCTCAAGTTATAAAAATACTTCCCGACTCTGTTGCTAATCAAATAGCTGCTGGCGAAGTTGTGCAAAGACCTGCATCGGTTGTAAAAGAACTGATGGAAAATTCTATAGACGCATTTGCTTCACATATCCAAGTGCATGTCTTAGATGCAGGTAAAACATCTATACAAGTAATAGATGATGGTTGTGGCATGTCTGAAGTTGATGCTCGACTAGCTTTTGAGCGTCATGCAACATCCAAAATAAACGACGCTAACGATTTGTTTGCAATTGCCACATTTGGATTTAGAGGTGAAGCATTAGCTTCAATTGCCTCAGTAGCTCAAGTAGAACTTACTACTCGCAAAGAAGGTGAAGAAATAGGCAGTCGTGTAGAAATACACGGTTCAAAATTAATTAGACAAGAATCTGCTGTATGTAAGCAAGGAACTTCCATTACGGTAAAAAATTTGTTTTTTAATATTCCAGCACGACGACGCTTTTTAAAAAGCGATGCATTAGAGTTTAAACACATTGTGGATGAATTTATTCGTATTGCCCTTGCTCATCCTAATATTTCTTTTGTCTTAACACATAATCAAAACGAAATTTACAACCTAGGTCCCACTACATTAAAACAACGAATAATTCACATTTTCGGCAAACACATATCGTCCGAACTGCTCGATATGTCTGTAAATACTTCTATAATAAGCATACACGGATTTATTGGTAAACCTTCATCGGCACGAAAGAAAAACAACATGCAATATTTTTTTGTAAATAATCGATTTATTAAACATCCCTTTTTGTATAGAGTAATACTAAATGCATACGACCAACTATTATTGCCCGAAACTACACCAATTTATTTTATCTATTTCTCGTGCGATCCTCAGTTTATTGACGTTAACATTCATCCAACCAAAACAGAAATAAAATTTGAAGACGAGCGAGCTGTTTCGCAAATTTTAGAAGCAACAATAAAACAAACATTAGGAAAAACAAATATTCTTCCTCATATAGAATTTGACAACGAGTCGGCTATTCATTTGCCCATTTCAGAAGAAAATAAAAATATTCAACCGCCTAAAATATCCATCAATACGAATTACAACCCATTTAATCGTACCCATTCGCCTCAATGGAAAAATTTTTTTGAAACTAAAAATACATTAGACAGGCAAAATTCATCAGAAAACGAACAGTTGTTTCAACCATTACCTACTGACGAAAATGAAACAAACACCATTCTACAAATTAAAAATAAATATTTAGTAGTTGGGGTAAAATCGGGATTAATGATCATCGATCAACATCGTGCTCATGAACGTATTCTTTACGACATGCTTATCAAACGATACACTCAAGAAGTCGTATATACCGAGAAACTAATCTTTCCCGAAACATTTGAATTAAACAAACATGAAATTCTTTTACTAAAAGAAATTTTACCTTATTTGCATCGAATAGGCTTTCGAATAACATTAACGAGTGAATATACGGTAATTATTGACGAAGTACCATCGTATTGGCATGAAGGCAACATTGAACAAACCATTCGAATCTTTTTATCATTTTACGAAGATTTAGAAAATTTACCACAAAATGAACCATTGGAACGATTTGTTATCTCTATGGCAAAATCCATGTCAATAAAAAGTGGAACTTCATTAAACACAGAAGAGAGACAACAATTATTTGATGAACTTTTTTTAACATCAAACCCACAGTATACTCCAGAAGGAAAAAAAATATTTGAAATTATTCCTATAGAAAATATTGATAAATTAATGTAGCATGAATTATTATTCACCGGGTGGTTTTAGATTAATGCCTCCAGTAGTTAAAAATTTGCTAATAATAAATGGTTTGCTATTTTTGGCAACTACAACATTATATAGCAAATTTGGCTTCGATTTAAGTCGCATATTAGGACTACATTACTTCGAAAGTGAAAACTTTCGATGGTATCAGTTCATAACTCACATGTTTATGCATGGAAATTTCATGCATATTTTTTCCAACATGTTTGCCTTATGGATGTTTGGTACGGCCATAGAAAATTATTGGGGCAGTAAACGGTTTCTATATTATTACTTTTTTACTGGTTTTGGTGCTGCAGCATTGCACCTCTTAATCAGTTATTTGCGATTTCAAGATTTATATAATGCTATTGCTGCATATAAAAATTCTCCTTCGCCCGAAAGCTTTTCATATCTTATTTCGAATTATTTTCCCGAATACAGACTTGAACTTAACAACTTCCTACTTACGTGGTCAAATTTTAGGTTCGATCCGTCGTTTGTACAAGAAACTTTTAAATTCGTTGATCAACAATATATACAACAAATTAATATCCCAACTGTTGGTGCATCGGGTGCTGTTTTTGGCTTATTACTAGCTTTTGGGATGATGTTTCCCAATTCTCTCATATACATCTATTTTTTGTTTCCCATTAAAGCTAAATACTTTGTAATTTTGTATGGATTATTCGAACTATATAGCGGAATTATGAATCAACCAGGAGATAATGTTGCCCATTTTGCTCATTTAGGCGGTATGATTTTTGGATTATTGTTAATTTTATATTGGCGAAGAACATACAGAAGATATTAACGACATGAATGTTATTCAGAAATATTGGATAAAATTCAAGTACGGTAATTACTTTACAAAAATATTGTATATTAACATCGCTGTGTATGTGATTGTTAGCTTATTTCGGGTGCTTTTGTTTCTTTTAAAAGTTGACAATCAAGGTTTGTATTATCCATTAAACTATTTAATGCTACCTGCCAACATTGATGCTATTTTACAAATGCCATGGACAGTCATTACCTATATGTTTACTCACGAAGCCATTTTGCACATAGTCTTCAATATGTTATGGTTTTATTGGTTTGGAAAAATTTTTATTGATTATTTAGGATCCAAAAAATTATTGTATACATATTTGTTAGGGGGAATTTTTGGTGCTTTATTCTATATCGGGGCTTTTAATATTTTTCCAGTTTTTCATGGTATTTTACATAATTCAAGGGCATTGGGTGCTTCAGCGGCAGTTATTGCCATTGTAGTAACGATTTCATTTTATATCCCAAATTTTTCCATCAATTTATTATTTTTCGGACAAGTAAAATTAAAATATATTGCTATTGTAACAATAATAATAGATTTTTTGAGCATAGCATCAGAAAATAGTGGCGGACATATTGCACATTTAGGAGGTGCTTTTTATGGCATAATTTATGGACTATCACTACGATCAAATTCTTTGCATATACCTCGATTAAAAGTAATGAAGAAAAAGAAAAAAAATAGAGACGTTCGATACATGACCGACGAAGAATATAATTATGAAAAAAAACAAGAACAACTCGAAATAGACCGTATTTTAGATAAAATTTCAAAACATGGATATCAGAGCCTAACCGACAAGGAAAAAGAAACATTATTTAACTCAAGCAAACGATGAAATACCGAAAAGCTAAAGCAAGAATAAATTTTGTTCGATTTTTTTTTCGCATATTTACTACACTAATTTTTTTTGTTCTATGCATAACTTTATTATTATCTCTTAGTGCCAAGTTCATTTCTTCTGATATTTCTTATATTCCATCATTATTATCCTTAGCTTTCCCTTTCATTTTACTTCTATTCCTTTTGACAACTATACTATTACTTTGGCGAAAAAAATTTGTTTTATTTTTTATTTCATTGCCTTTACTTGTGTGGGCTACTGTAGTATTCGACCGATATGTTCATTTCTCATCATTACTTAAACCTCATAATTGCCCAAAAACAGATACTACATATAAGATAATGAGTTTTAACGTTCGATTGTTCGACTTATACAATTGGAAAGGATATCATTCCAAGCATCAAGCTATGATTGACTTCATACTTCAAGAACAACCCGATATTGCATGCTTTCAAGAATACTACTATCAAAGCGACGGAAAATATCCTACTACGGAATTGATAAGAAAAGGCTATTCAAGCTTTTACATACACGATCATTATTCTGTTATCAATAAACACAAAGATCATTTTGGAATTGCTACTATTAGTAAGTATCCTATCATAAACAAAGGTATTATTCCTTTCGAAGGAACATCGAATTTATGCATATACTCAGATATTATGTTACATGGCGATACAGTTCGTGTCATCAATATGCACCTTGAAAGTGTAAGGTTCGGTATTGAAGATTATGCATTTATTAGTTCCATTGACAAATCATTACCCGATAGTAGCGAAATAGTAAAAACAAAGAATGTATTAAATCGGTTAATAAAAGCATTAAAAAAAAGAAACAAACAAGCAGAAATAATTGCACAAGAGATAAAAAAATGCCCATATCCATTAATAGTTTGTGGCGACTTTAATGATGTTCCTTCGTCATATACTTATTCTGTAATCGGTAAAGGATTAATTGATACTTATTGCGATATGAGTTTTTCGTTAGGTAGCACTTATAACGGACATCTTCCATGGTTGCGCATTGATTATATTTTACATTCAAAACATTTTAAAACATGCCATTATACAACACATCACGTTGACCTCAGCGATCATTTTCCTATATCGGCAATTATTGCTAAAGTAAACAATAATGCTATGCATAAATAAAAAAGCAGAGAACACTACTGGTCCCTGCTTTTACGTGTCCTATCGTTGCTTAAGGGTTATTTTTTCACAAACTTAGACTGATAAATCTTATCTTTTGTGTTTATTTGAATAATATAAGTTCCTTCGGCTAAAGTTGATACATCAATAGGTGAAAGTAATGAAATTTTATTAAATCTTTTCAGCAACTTACCATTAGCATCATAAATGATAAGCTCATTTATTTCGCTTAACTTATTAAAATTAATGTTGATATAGCGACTGGATGGATTGGGATAAACATTTATAAAATTGTTTGCTAACAAAGAATTAACTTTCAAATTAATATCAGAATAGAAGTACTCGGTTTTAGAGGAAGGCTCCCATCCCGAATTATAGCTAAAATTTTCGTAACGAATTAATTCATTATAACTATCGTATTCTTTTTCATTTTTTCCTGCTAAATACCAAACATTCAAAGCATTATCATACATATAGTAGTATATCGAATCGTTCCTGTTATTGGTGTAATAATATTCTTCTTTATAGTTGTAAAAATAAGTTGATGTATTTATATCCCATGAGCTTAGAATAGAAGTTTGTAATAAATTATTACTATCATAAGTCTTTTCGAATTTTTGACTTGGAATAAAATTGGCAGTATCTGCCATAAAATATTCAAGATATGTATTGTTTCCGTTCGCATCGTATGCATATTCTGTTTTAAAAACAGGCTTCCAAATATTTTGTATATCATCCCACATATATTGAGCATCTGATTGTAATAAATAATTTGAATAATAATTTTTCTCAGTTTTATAAGAATTTTTCCAGTCATTCAGTCCATAATCCCAATATTGATTTAAATATAACAATTCATTGCCTTGTGAATCATACGAATACGATTCTTTTTGACTATTTTGCCATTGAATACCATCCCACACTTTATATATGATTTGTGAAATTAAATTGTTTGAAAAAGTATATAACATTAAACTGGAAAGTTCATATTGCTGGCTCACATCGTTGAAATAATACACTATAACAGAATCTACTAACAAGTTACTATCATATTTAACTAAAACCTTTTGATATGGATTGAATGTATTGGTAATGGTGTCATACAAAAACATTTCTTGCATAGAAGGACAAGTATCGTTTAACAAATATAATTTATATCGAACACCATCAATAAATTTGTTTTCAATATAATCATACGTTTTATCGACATAATCGGTAATAATAACGAAATCTAAGATGTGATTCGTGTCTCCTGTCAATTTTACGAAATATAATGTATCGTCCCACGCATTAGTTGTTGTGTTCCAAGGAAATTTTAAAATTGTGTGCACGGGTGCATTCACAGAATTGTTGAGATACGTTTGTTTTGTTTTATCTATTAATCTCATCACTTGATTATTGTTATCGTACAAATACTTTAGTTTTTCATTCCATAAATATTCTGCTCCAGATACACGAGAAGTGATTATTTCTTTTTGATAAACCATATAATTTCCCATAGTAAAAATTGACCATAATGTTGAATCAAGAACATGTACTGTCGCTTTTTGCCTGTGCGACTTTGGCAAATCTACCTTTTTTAGCGGCTGAGACCAAAGATTTAATGTAATAACCGCTGCCGCAAAAAATAATAAAGTTTTTTTCATAACCTTCAGTTTTAATTTAGACTAATGCAAAATTAAAAAAAAGTATTAACTAAACTGTTAAGTTTTTGTTAAAATAATTTAATTTAAAATTTCATGTTGTTCTACAAATGTAATACCCAGGGATTCTAATTTTGATAAAATGGGTTTATACAATGCTGGTATTACGGGTATGATAACTCCTTTAAGTGTAATTTCTCCTTTCATTAGCATTTCTGTAGCTAAAGCTACGGGCATACCAACAGTTATAGCCATCGCTGTTTCTTCATCGTTTTTGCCTTTTACAACTAATGAAGAAGTAATTTGATGCAATTGTTTGTTTAGCTCGTACTGAAAAATATGTTGCATGACAATCATATCTTTATCACCAGGTTCCAATCTCCATTTTTCTTCGAGTAAATTTTGTAAAATTTTTGCTGGTGTTGCTTGTTTTAGTCCTATTCGTTCATTACTGAAAATTCCCACCCATTTTAATAATTGCATCTCTATTGATTCTATGCTAATATTAAACATTCGACAAATTTTTTCTTCAACGGTTAATATTTTATCATAAGGCAAATACATGTTAATAAACTCACGATACGTAATATTTTCAGAATTTTCTACAATATATGTATCATCGGTCATTCCAAGCTGAACGAAAATATTCCATGCTTGACAATATCCAGGTCGCCGCATTGTCCCTCTAAATATAGTTGGTATATCTTGTAACCCATATACTTCTCTATAAGATAATGAGTCGCGATTGGCATATACGTCAAACTCACCATAATTAAGCACTTTTACTCGAAATGTTCTCTTAAACAACTGATGATATGGGATATATTTAATTGTACCGTTTTCGAGGTACTTTGCTGTACCTTGCCCTGCCAAAATTACATTTCTTGGATTCCACGTAAATTTATAGTGCCACGGGTTATTGTCCGATTCGGGAGCTATAAGTCCACCCGTATTGCTATAAAATGCTTTCATAATGCCCCCTTGAGCTCGTATCTCGTCAATAACTTTCATAGCCGACATGTGATCAATTCCAGGGTCAACGCCAAGCTCGTTTAAAAATGTAAGTCCTTTATTTTTTACATCATTTGCTAAAGCTTTCATTTCTGCAGAAACATACGAAGCTGTTATCATGTGCTTACCTTGTTGTAAGCATTCTTTTGCAACAAGTGGGTGCATAAACGCAGGTAAAAAAGAAATTACAACATCGGCTTTGCTTATCTCACTTTTTTTCTGTTCTTCGTTATTAATATCAAATTGTATTGCTCGTCCGTTTGGATGTTTATTGACTTTTTTTTCGGCTAATGATACATTCATATCACCAACCGTAATTTTCCAACCATATTGAGTAGATTTTTCTAATAAATAATTTATCATCACTGTTGATGAAAACCCTGCACCTAATATTAAAATATTTGTCATATACTTTTTTTTGTAAAAATACACGAAAACTTAGAAACAATTTTCTAATAAAAATCAGTTTTTTACGAAACTATAATTTGTACAGGAATATTTACAAATCCTATATTATCGAATATGCGTTGCCAACTATTTTTTTCTTCGTCATGGTTATGCAAAGGGATAACAAATGGTTCGTGAAATATTTTATATTCTAAACTTTTTAAGCAAAATATATAAGGATATAACAACACATGTTTTATATTGAAAAATTCTAAAGGTACTTGAAAGACTATTGATTTTATCGTATCAGTAACATTAATATTATTTTTTTTCATGCTTATAGTTGTAATATTTTGTTCTGACAAGTCACGTATAACAATACCTATGTCATATTCATTCGCACGATGCGTTAAAATTTTTAATTCTATAATTATATAATTATTGCATAGGGATAATTTTATCTCTTCTATTACTAAATCAGCAAGGCTAAAGTTTACTTTTTTATTGTTATGAATATCCTTAACTTGAGCAAATTGTAATACATTTACTAATGAATCGTAATACTTAGGCAATACTTCGTACGAAGGTCCGTCGGCTGTTATTTTTCCCTTATCAAGCAAAATAAAGCGATTACACAATGGAACTAATCCCATCATATAATGCGAAACTATCAACAATGTTCGTCCGTTTATGTTTAATTTTTTTAGATACTGATATGCTTTTTGTTGAAAATGTATATCACCAAAAGCCAACACCTCATCAAAAATCAAAATTTCTGCTTGCGATAAGCTTACAATGGAAAAAGAAAGTCGAGATATCATTCCATTCGAATAGTGCTTTAGTGGAGTATATATGTAATGTTGCAATTCGGCAAATTCTACAATTTCATCTATTTTTTGCTTAATTTCTTTAACAGAAAGCCCAATTATTTTTCCAAGTATTAATATATTATCATACCCTGTTAAATCTTTATGAAAACCAAGGCCAGAATCGAGAATACCATTTATTGTTTTACTAATTTTAATTTCACCACTCGTTGGTTTATATACACCTAATAAAATTTTAAGCAAAGTTGATTTACCGCTACCATTTTTTCCTATAATAGCTAATGATTCGGCTTCTTTTACATAAAAGCTTATGTTATCTAATGCATTTACATATTCGTACTTATTAGAAAAAAAATGCCTTTGTTCTATTCGCTTTTTAAAATATTTAGTAAGATTTGCTACCGTTATTATGTTTTCCATGTTTAAAGAGTTTCGGCAATTTGTTTTTCATGTTTAAAAAAATACCACAAACCTATTACTAATAAAAATGCTGCCATTAAAAAGCCAGGTACAAATGAATAAATATTTTCAACAGAATAAACTAAATGCTTTCTGTAAATTTCAATTACTCCTGCTACTGGGTTTAAGTACACAAAAACTTTTAACGACGAAGGTACCATATTCACATGATAAAATATTGGAGTTATGAGCATAGTTAAACCAATAATATATGGTATAACCTGGTAAATATCTCTCCATCGTACAGAAAGAATTGCTAACCAAATACCAATAGAAAAACCTGTAATAAAATTTAATAATATAGCAATCAAAATAAAGATATTTGAAATATTGAACTGAATACCCATAAAGATTTTTACGATTATGGCAATTAGAAGCCAAATAATAACATCAAATAATCCCAAAAGTGCTCTAGATAAGGGAATGACAACAACTGGCATGTTAGCTTTATGAATTATATCCATGTTTTGTATTAACGAAATGCTTGTATATGTTATTAAATAAGAAAAATAATACCAACCCATCATCCCACAATAGGCAAATAACGTATAATTCGAAATTTGAGCACTTCCTTTTAATAAATTTCCAAAAAAGAACGAAGCAATAAATAATGCCATAAATGGCGGAAAAATCATCCAAAAAACACCAATATATGTTTGAGTATATTTAATTTTTAGCTCTCGCCAAGTAAATACCCAAACATATTCCCAAAAATCTTTTTTCAGAAAAATTTTAAACATTATTCTAAAACTATTGTTTTATCTTTCGGATATTTAACAGCATAAACAAACCTTAGCTCTTTCGTTTCACCCGGCTTTAATTGAAATTTCCAATAAACCAATCCGTTTGCATCATTTATTTGCGCATTGCTCGTTTCTATACGTTCAATTTCAATTTCTTTATTTGTAGAAACTGGTAATTGCTCAAATAAATTCATTGTTATTGGTATATTTTTGTTATTTCTAACAGTGATTTTAAAACCTATGCTTTGGCGTTGATTTAATCCTATAATTTTTTTACTTGTATATTCTTTAATCTTTTCGCGCTTTACAGAAATACTTTTATCTTGTCCTAAAGAGAAATCGAGCGTATCGGTAATAACTGTGCCCGAAAATTCTGATTTTCCAACGAAAGTATTTTCAAAAAACAAAAACATATCACCTGGAAGTAGATTCAAGTTTTCCCAGCCTATAACTTTAGCCAATAAAAAGGCAGAAGGATTAACTTTTGGATAGGCAAAATACTCGTATTGAGCTTGTAATTCATTTGCTGTCATCTCTACTGCAACACTTTGGCCATTGCTTGGAATATCGTATGGTTTATTAATTAAAAACTCTACGGTTGTTATATTTGCTTGTTGTTCGGTATATTCGTATGCTCTTCCTGCTACAGGTGTATCTTCGAATGTTTGTGTCTCTGACTTAGCAACCATTGGTGCAGATTCTTGCATTGTTTTTGATTTTTTATATGCATTGCTTCTGTCATATTCGTATAAGTATGGCACATAATAACTTAGAAATCATGGTTGAAACACAGGCTTCGTTGCTACCTGAAAAGGATTAGCGGTTGATACTATCATTTTAATACCTTTCCAATCTTCGCCTGTTTGCTGTTGAATGTTTGCTTTATAAGTTAGTTGCACAGGCTGATTGATATCCTTCACTTTAATATCGTACGATGGATACCATGATGCAGAATTAGAAATATATTTTATTGTAAAAGATGCAGGAGTTTGTTTTGATGCCCAAACAGCAATTAATATTTCGCTGGTTGGCTTATTATTTTTTGAATTTCGCTCATTCAGCTGGTTTTCGAATTTTGAAATACGTTTTTGTAAATCCGATATTTGTTTCGATAAAGTTAACTGTTTGCTTTTAATATCAAACATTCGGTTTCTGAAATATTCGGTAGCTTCTTTAAGGGCAGCAACATTTACACCATTTTGTTGACCGGCTAATTCTTTGTTAGCCATTAAAAACGCTTCTTCCTGATTAAAAACATATAGTTGGTTGTTTTTTTCGGCAATAGCATCTTTCAATCGTTGAATACTATCTTCTAATGCTAAAATTTCTTTAGGTTTAGCTTGATCGACAAGAAAATTCGTTGTATTTGATATTGAAAGAATGCTAAAATCTCCCCTTCCGCTTACCTGAATTGTTTGAGGATTAATATCTGAAGGCAAACCAGTCGCTACAACAAGACTATTGCCTTCGGGCAAATTAATACTTGCTTGACGTTCAACTTGAACTCCTTGCAAAAAAATAGTAACTTCCTTTATCTGACTTTGCAACGGAATAATATTTTTTTGTGCCAGAACAACTGTGCTCAAAAAAACTACCCAAAAAAAGAAAATTGTTTTCATAAGCAAAAGTATTTAAAAGTTTGAATTAATAGCTTCAACTGGGTTAAGCTTTGCAGCGGCCCAAGCTGGTGCAAAACCTGAAATTATTCCAATAATAACAGAAATTAAAATCCCTGCCATTATGTTTGATAAACTTAATGTAATGGACATATCCACAAATTTATCACTATAAAAAATAGCTAACCACACAAAAATTAAACCAAATATACCTCCAATTAACGATAATATTACAGCTTCGTTTAAAAACTGAAACAATATGAATTGATTTTTTGCTCCTATAGCTTTTTGTATCCCTATAAGTTTTGTTCGTTCTTTCACCGAAACAAACATAATATTTGCAATACCAAAACCTCCAACTAATATAGAAAAACCACCAATAATCATTCCTGCTATATCTATCACACCAAACAATTCATTAAATCCTTGTGTAATCACACTAGCTTTATTAATGGCAAAGTTATCTTCATCGGATGGCCGTATTCTTCTTATAGATCTCATAATTAAACGAATTTCATTTGTCAAATCATCGAGGCTAACCGATGGTTTTGCTTTGACTATAATAGAAGGATCCATCATATCACTATCAAAATCGAAGTAAAACATAACCGAATTAACTGGAATAAGCACAGCATTATCCATACCCTGGTCGAAAATGCCTGTACCTTCTTTTTTAAACACTCCTAATACTGTATATTGAATATTATTTATTGTAACTTGCTTTCCTATAGGATTTTGTCCAGAGAAAAGTAAATTGCTTAATACTGAACCTAAAATAACTTTTTTCGATCCCCGCTTTGATTCATATTCAGAGAAATACCGTCCTTTTTCTATTTCAAAATTTCTTACTTTGTCAAAGTCGTGCGATGAGAACAATAAAGGTATATCGCTTATTTCTTTTCCGTTGTATTCGATGCTTCCCATTGTTTTTGCTGTATAGCAAACCACATCGGCTAATGTTAATCGCTCACTTAGTTCGTTTGCTTCTTTTATTTTAGATACTGGTCGGTTTAAATATTTCCACCACGGATAATCGTTGCTAAATTCCCATGGCCACTTTTGAATGTACAAAATATTACTTCCTAACGATTCAATACTTGTTCTTATAGCTTTCTCCATACTGTCGAGTACTGAAAATACTGTAATGATAGAGAAAATACCAATGGTAATGCCAATCAATGATAAAAAAGCTCTTAATTTATTTAATTTTAATGCTTCTATGGCAAAGTACAATGTTTCGGAATAAAAATGCAATATAATTGTTATTCGTTTAATCATTCATTGAGTATTCGTTTAATGGTTGCCAGCGTATGAGTATATTTATTGCAATCTTTACGATAAATTCCATAATTATCTACATCATCAATTCTTACTTTTCCTGAAGCATGAATTATTTTATTATTTCCGAGATAAATTCCTACATGTATTATTTGTCCGTGTTCATTATGAAAAAAAAGCAAATCTGCTGGCAGTGCTTCTTCAATAAAGTTTATCGTTATTCCTTGGTAAACCTGATGTTTAGCGTCTCTCAATAAAGGTACTTTAATAATTTTGTACACAATTTGAACTAAACCGGAACAGTCTATCCCAAAAGCAGTTTTTCCTCCCCAAAGATAGGGACAATTGAGAAATTGTGTGGCAAGATGAATAACATTATTCGCTGTTGCTTTGTATAAGTTTAATGGTTGCGTAAGTTGGTATGTTGTACCAAACATATTGAAAGTGTTATTCGCTTCCGAATAATTTAATAATGTAGCTCCTGCCGGAATTAAAATTCGTTGACCATCTGCATTTATAGCCCATGAAAATAAACTATCCGTACTATAATATGTATTGTTTTTAGATTCTGTATAATTGTCAATGTAATATAAGGTTTTGGAGTCTATCCATCCAATATAGTCGTCAAAAGGGCAATGTACTCTTACCCAATTCCCAAATTCTTCTATTACATACACAACATCGCCAAATAGCACTTGTGTTGCCATTTCTGCTTTTTCGGATGGCTCGCTACGCAATGGAAGGCAAGCAATGTTAACCAATGCATATTGACTCATACTAAATATTAAATCCTATTACTATAATATCGTCAACTTGTTTTTTATCGCCTTTCCATTCCACTAGTGCTTGTTCTAAATATTGTGCTCTTTGACTTGGTTCTATTTCGTTTGTTTTAACTAATATTCCCACAAATGCTTTATTTCCTAATTTTTTCTTTTCTGCTCCACCCACCTGATCGGGAAAACCATCGCTATAAAAATAAAATGCAGTATTCTTATCGGCTTTTACGATAAAGTTTTTATATTCAGCATTTAGTTCTGCAAAAACCCCACCTATGGCATAGTCTTTTCCATCGAGTTCTTCAATTTTTTTTGATGGTGTAATGTAAATACACGAATGACCAGCCATTGCTATATAAACTTCATTTGTAGAATGATCAACTTTGCAAATCGAAATATCCATACTATTATCAAGCTCATCTCCGCTTTGCGACATGGTTTCGAGCACTTCTTTATTTAATTGTGATAAAATTTGAGCCGGATCGGTAATTTGGTATTCTTTAATAATTTTATTGAGCAATGAATAAGCAATTAAGCTCATAAAAGCACCAGGCACGCCATGCCCCGTACAATCTACTGTGGCAATAATGCTTTTATTATTAATATGATTAAACCAATAAAAGTCGCCACTAATAACATCGCGTGGTTTCAAGAAGACAAAGAAATCGGGCAAATACTTTCTTATTGTATTGATGCTTGGCAATATAGCCAATTGAATATGCTTTGCATAATCGATACTTTCTCGAATTATTGTGTTTTGATGGGCTAATTCTTTATTAATTAATTCTATTTCGTCCTTTTGTCGTTCAATTTGTACTTTCTGTTGTCGTACTAAATTTAAAGTTCTTTTGTTCGATAAATATAACCGAATAACTAACAACAATAAAATAATAACTACAGCTAACGAAACACCTACAATTAATAAAACTCTTTTTTGGTACGCGAGTGTTTCGTTTTGACGCATAATTTCAGCATCTTTTTGTTTTTTTTCGGCTTCGAGCAATTTTAAATTTTGCTCTTTCATTTTATTTTCGAGCAATTGTTTTTCGTATTCCCCCTGAATTGCACGTAACCTGTATTCTTTTGCTTGATCTTCAATTTTAAGTTTTTCTATCTCTTCAAAAGTTTTTAACGATTGTAATTTTATTTGTTCGTATTCTGTTTTTAAACTAGAAATATATTGTTCTTGTTCCCGTTCTTTTTCTTTTTCAAATTCTGTTTTATCTTTTACGGCTAACTTCTGATTTAGATTGTCAATATTAGTTTGTATTTGATTTGCAAGTGCCACATTACCAATACTGTTAGCTATTTCTTTTGCAGAATTTAAAACATTTAAAGCTTCTTTCGTATTTCCATAATTTGCATAAGCAACTCCCAGTTGCATAGTTGCAAGAGCAATTTCTTTTTTATCACCCAATTCTTCGGCAATAGTTTTGGCTTTTTGAAAAATAGTTATGGCTTGTTTGTTTTGTTTAGCTTTGTCGTATGCAGCACCTAAATTACCTAATACAAGATACAAATTTTTCTTATCATTTAACTCTTCGTATATATTAGCACATCTTTGAAATGCATTTGCTGCGTCAGAATGTTTGTTTAAATCTTTGTATAATAAGCCTTGTTCGTTATAAGCCAATGCTAAGTATTGTTTTTGATTTGCTTGTGTTAAAATTTGTATTGCTTTTGTAATATAGTCTAACCCTTCTTGCGATTTTCCTATTTGTCTAGAAGATTTTGCTATAAGCAACGACGTTGTTACTTCGTTATTTTTATCGGCATTTTTTATTGCAATTTCATTTGCTGTTTTTGCTAATTCGAAACTGACCGATGCATTTTTTTTTAGGTTGTCATTTGCAATTTTAAGCAAATAAGCAACTTGTTCTTTGGGAGATTTGGCAGATAATTTGCCTTGTAATGAGTCGGGCAATGTTTGTGTATAAGCAAAATTTTTTGCAAACAAAAAGAAAGTTATGAATACAACAAGAATCTTATTCATACATTTTAGAGTTTTAAAACTTTTACTTCAATTCGTCGGTTTATAGCATGTTCTTCGTCGGAACATTTTACCCCATCTTTACAGTGATTGAGCAATCGTGTTTCGCCATAACCTTTGGCTATTATTCTATTAGGTGAAATGCCCTTTGAAACGATATATTCTTTTGCCGAATCGGCTCTTCGTTGCGAAAGACTTAAATTAAAACCAGCACTCGATTGACTATCGGTATGCCCGCTAAGTTCTATTTCGAGAGTTGGGTTTTCATTCATAACTTCTACAATACGATCAAGTACCTGTTTTGATTCTTCTTTGAGATTAGCACTGCCATAGTCAAAATAAATATTATGAAATTCAATAACTTTATTTTGTTTTATTACAGGATCTAATGAAATATCTAACGGTATATCTATTTCGTTTGATATATCTCCTAATTCTAAAACTAAATTTTGATAATCATCTTTTTCAACAACTAAAAATAAACGTTCATTATCACCTAAATTTTCAAGTTTAAATTCGTATTCCCCTTTTTCATTGGAGTACGTTACAGCAAGAACCTTTCCAGATGCAGAATCAGATACTAAGGAAATTTTTGCACCCGCAATAATTTTTTCATTTAATTTATCGGCAAGTTTACCTTTTATGTTTTTAAATGCGCTTTTCTTTACCAATAAAACAGGTTGTTGTTCAATAACTGTAAAATTATAAATAGACGTTAAGTCTAATGTTTGTTTTCCATCGATATATCCATTCGCCTTTACAACTGCTGTATATAAATGACCTACAGGTAAATATACCGAAAATGCACCTGTTATTGAACTGTCTCTT